>CAZGNO010000080.1:0-16686 GCA_964527785.1 uncultured Chitinophagaceae bacterium | reverse complement strand
CAGAAGGCAACTGTCTTATTTTTTATGTCATTGTATTATTTTGTAGGCGGCTCGGAGACTATCAGGAACTCAGCATGACAAACGAACTCAAGTCACACAGAGCCCGTCGTTGTTCAATTACTTGCCAAATTATGGTTTTAATTACGACGATTATTTTAGTCCTATCACTTATTTAGTTTCATTTGCATAGTGAATTTGATTCTACTTGTTATATCGTAATTCCTGAGGGAAGAAAATACGGTCGTACACACTGATTCCTATGCCAAAATACGCTCCGCTAATACTTCCGGCAGAGCCAATCGAATCTAAAAAATCGGGAGGTGCTACACTGCCACTTATAGAGTTACCATTAATATATCCAAGATTAGCACTTATATTGATCATATTGGACAGTTTTAAATTCAATCTTCCGCCTAAATTAACAAAGGAAGAGGGATGGTAATTATACTCAATGAATGGTTCAAGACTCATTTCATCTTGCAAAAGGGTATGCCAATAGCCCAATCTAATCGGTAATACCGACAAACCATATTTATTCTGACCGAGAACGGCAATATTAAAAAGTGATGTTCCGGCATAAAGATGGTAGTTAAGTAGTGGCAAGGCAAGTGAGGCAGGGGCAATTCGAGCGAGAGCTCCCCTGATAGGCGTAGTAGGGTTTTTGGTGCTAAATATACTATTTTCGGCTGTGTAAATGAATGAGAGTTGCAAGAGTCCTACATTCCATGCAGAGTGCTCATGGTCTTTCCATTCTGTGTAAAGCTCCGGTACTCTGTTTAGAAAATCAAGCACGGATATACCCAGCCCTACATAAGGGAACGAGGATGAGACGGCATCGCTCGTACTATTAAATGCATTACCGGCGGAATTAGTTCCTGTGGCATATCCACCGTACAGTCTCATATTTAATCCGCCAATAGAACCAACATCAAGCGAGACACTTGCATTTACATATTGTGACGGGAACCATCCGAACCCAATAGCAGGTGTTACTGCAATATAGGGGATTTGCTCCCGCAAGTAAAACCGCTTCCGTATATACGGCGTAAGAATACTTCCAAGTGTACTTTCGTTTGATACTTCCGGAACAAGTGCCTCGAACGCTGAAAAGCCGAGTGACCAATCCTTAGCATCTCGAAACCATCTGAGTCGTGTTTCATACACAAGAACCCGATAAATCCCACCGGTAAACACTACACTTCTTGGTTTATTTTTGGTAATTGCTGCAAAATCAGGGTCGAAAAAACCCATAATACCAAACATCCCGCTGCCAATTCCTTTATCTGCACTGCTCGTGCCTATCAATCCGACACTCTCAAAGACTGCAAAACGTATAAAATCAGGGTAGTCTCTTTTAACAATACTGTCGTATTGTGTTGTATATGAGTTGACGGTCAAAGTACGCGAAGATGGGTAAATTACCCCATTATCCCGTTCACCGGGAGCATTTTTGACAGCATCAATAAAGGTAGTATCTTTTGTGGTGACAGTGTAGGCATCCTCCTCGATTCTGGTTATCGAGACTAAATCCTTAATAATACCACAACCGCCGATTGAACTGCATACGATGCATAACATTATAAATTGAAGCAATGTTTTCATAGTATTTATCGGAAAACGAAAGATGTTTGTGGGTAAAAAATACTGCAAATTTTAGATTAAGTACAATTCGCTCTTTGTTTGTTTTGTAATAGGTTATATTACTGATATTTCAAGAATCGGAACCCCTTGAAGTTCGGCAGTAACCATATCACCGCTTTCCAAACGACCGACTCCTTCCGGAGTTCCCGTAAAGATACAATCACCTCGGCGCAGAGTAAAAATCGAAGTGACATACTCTAGCAGTTCTTCAACGGTTCGTTCCATCATCTTGGTCGAGCCGCTTTGCCGAACCTCTCCGTTCACTCGCAGCTCAAGCAAGAGATTATTGGGATTTTCAATTTCGTTTTCAGGGACAGCTTCGGAAATCGGTGCAGAGCCGTCAAAACCCTTAGCAATTGCCCACGGCTCGCCTCGCTGTTTTGCAAGTGTTTGTACATCTCGAAGCGTGAGGTCAATTCCTACAGCGTATCCGGCTATATGTTCTAAGGCATCGGATGCAGGGATATTGGAACAATCCTCTCCGATAATTATTACCATTTCTACCTCATGGTGCATATTTTTAGAAATGGATGGAATTCTAATTGAAGTGTGGCTGGGCACAAAAGCTGTTGGCGGCTTGATAAAAACAAGAGCAGATTCAGGAAGCTCTGCTCCCATTTCACGTGCATGGGCTGAGTAATTCCTACCGATACAATACATCGTTCCCACAGGAATTTGAGTGCCGTCGGTAAAGGTAAAGTTTCTTATCATTTTTTTCTAATGTAAGTAAGTAAGGGGACAGATTAAATTGCTACATTCTGTTCTGATATTCTGAGTTCTCGACAGATACCAAGCCAGTTGTAAAATAATGCAATTACTTAAAAAATAGTACAGTTGCCTTCTGTCATTCTGAAGGAGTCCTCGACTGAAGAATCTCAGTTTAGACTAATCTAGAGAATTTAGTATTTCATTATCATTTATAGTAAACTGTTTCTGCCTTTTCAATCATTTTTAATTCCCGGAGAATTCCCTACACCGAGATTCTTCGGTCTATGAAGCCCTCAGAGTGACAAGCAAACGTATAAATGTCATTTACTGCTTTATCGAAGCATCAAATACTTGTCAATCTCAACACAATACACTTTAATATCCATTCTTCATTTAATTCTGTCTCAGTACTTTATAAGCGGATAATATCGCTCTTTGATTACATTGAGATGATGAATCGCATGACCTGCTGTAAGAAAACCGATAGCCAGTACAGATATTCTTTTTTTAAAGGAGACTCCTTCACGCATCATCATATCATCTGTAAAATGATTGTACAAAGCGATAGTGGAATTACGAACAAGCTGCATTTCGTCAAATAAATCATCAAGTTTCCGCAAATTTGTTTGCCCATAAGCTGCATAACTGTCCTCGTCGAAGCCCGGTAATATGGTTGTATCACCCCTAGCAAAGCACAATGCACGATATGCAAAAATTCTTTCTGTATCAATAAGGTGCTGAAGAATATCTTTTACAGTCCATTTTCCGGGTGCATAAACTGAGTCACCAAGTTGAACGAACGATTCTTTTTCCTTTTTGAGCCAATGGGCATCATAGTATTTCAAGGCGTCAATAACATCATAATCTCCGACCAGATTAATATATCGGTCGAAGTATTCGGGCATCGTAATTATATCAGTTTTTTTCATAAAATATAATAAAAAGAAATATTAACGCCCTACAAATACTGCAGAACGTTTATCTAAAAATGCTTTTGTTCCTTCTTTGAAATCCTGTGTTCCACAGATAATACCAAATTTCTGAGACTCGAAGTTCATTCCTTCTTCGGGACTAAGCTCATCGGAGGCAATTATGCTTTGGAGTGCAGCACTGACAGCCATCGGTGCTTTGGAGACTATAGTTTGCGTAAACTTTTCGGCTACATCCATTAGCTCTGACTGTTCGTGGACTGAATTAACTAATCCTATTCTCCCTGCTTCATCAGCATTAATGATCATTCCCGAAAGGATAAGCTCTGCAGATTTAGCACGTCCTACCAGCTTAGTTAGTCGCTGGGTGCCGCCGTAGCCGGGCAGTATCCCCAGATTTACTTCAGGTTGTCCGAACTTGGCATTAGTAGCAGCAAAGCGAATATGACAAGCAAGTGCAAGTTCGCAGCCGCCACCGAGCGCAAAACCATTCACGGCTGCAATTACCGGTTTGCCGAGATGTTCTATTGCATCAAACACGCACTGCCCAACTTTAGAAAATTCTGCTCCGGTCGAAGCATTCTGCTCATGGAGTTCAGCAATATCTGCACCTGCGGCAAATGCCTTCGAACCGTTGCCGGTGATGATAGCAGCGTGAATCTCGCTGTCGCCGGCAATAAAATGTACAGCACTGTTAAGATCAGTGAAAAGTTGGTTGTTTAGTGCATTAAGTTTATCAGGACGATTAAGGGTAATAATTGCATAGCCGGATTTTTTTTCAAAGAGAAGGGTTTCAAAAGTCATAGGGAGGCATCTTTCATGATTACCAAAAAAATATCGTGAATTTGAAGCGCAAATTACTAAATTTGGCTGAAATTAAGAGTGAAGTTGAGAGGAAATTATCTGCAATAATTATTTTTGAGTTGATGAACGAACCGGCAAATACTTCACAAGAAAATGTCTTACAGCGAAAACGGCGGCGAAGACAAGCTGAATATATCGGCTTGGCTGCATTCCAAGTAACATTTGCATATATGTTTCGTCAATTCCTAGAAATTGAATCAGTCATTATTGTTGGTTCATTGGCATTGTGCTTGGGGTGGATATTGGCGATTCTCCGTGAAAAAAGGAGAACACTCGATGTCGCCAACCGTTCACGAATTCTTACAGATGCAATCGAATCATTGATGATAATGTTATTTATTGCGTTGTCTGTTATTGTCAGTCTTAAAATCGGCATACCGTTACTTGTTGTTCAAGTACATTTATGTTCGTTTTTAGGAGCTTATTTTTGCGGTTCATTATTTGGAGAGTCGCGGTGGGTAGCGCGCAACTTTAATATTCTTACTCCTGTAGAACGTCGGAACTACTTGTATAACCTAAACAGTTCAATTATATTTCCCTATAATGCAGACTTTTTGCGTACCCTTTTCAAGAAGTAACGATTCGGCTGTAGTTGTATATAGACATTTTATTTTGCAATGAATTACACAAAACACTTAAAATTATATTCGGTTCAATTCTCGGTAGTATTATCGGTGTTTATTGTGTTTACCGTGTTTATTGGTTTGTCTGCACCGGTTACTGCCAAAAAAAACACTGCTAAACAGAATGCAGTAAGAAAATCACCGATAAAAAAAACAATAGTTAAGAAAGCTACAAAAAAGCAAATAGCGGTCCATCAACACGCAAGAAAACTACAATCAGGGAGCACAAAGAATTCGGTTCGCCGAAAAAAGAGGGGAATCCCGAAAGCTCCGGTTATCGAACCAATAACGGACACGATTATAGATTCAGGCATCCGTTATCGGCATTTCCTGTATGGGAGACACAAGCATTCTGTTCATGTGGCTGAGATGACAGCTACAGACCAGTCGCTCAAGGTTGGCTTAATTAAGGCATTGGAAAGGATTGACGGCTTGGAACGATTAGGTGATATGAGTATACGCAATGATTCCACTTCGCGCGATACCCTGCTCGTCGGAATCAATGCTAACTTTTGGAAAGCGTATCGAAATACTCCTATCGGACCAATGGTTTCAGACGGAGAGGTGGTACACCTCCATTCGTATAAGCAGTGGTCGAGTGCATTCTTTGACAGCAGAAACCGCATGACGATAGATCGTTTTGTTTTGAAAGGGCGTGTTTGGTTCAAGAATCGCTCGATGAACGTTGAATATGTAAACGAGCGTATGGATTCTACCGGAATTGTGGTGTATAATTCTTTTGGGGGAAATTCTATACCGTTTGTATCACCGGTTGACCTCGAAAAAGCAGCACTGGAATTTTTGCAGAACCACAGCATGGTAACGGAGGATTCTACAGAAATTGGACTAAATATGGAAACACTTCGTCAGGAATTAGCCAATGCAAAACGCGAAGCAAACATTGAGTATCCTATGCGTAAGGTCGTATTGAGGTATCTCAAAAATCCCGCGATAAACCGCGAAGTGCCATGCCTTGTTACGGATGTTGACAGCGGTGAAGTTCAAATGCCTCTTCGTGGGTGTATAGTTTCGTTTGGAAAGGATGCACCTCAAAGTTCCATTCCTCAAAAGGGCGAAACTATTTTTATAAAATTCTCTACAAACGTTGCTGACTCTACTCAGTATATGACAGCAGTAAGCGGTACGCCACGAATTGTTCGGTATGGCATTGCAAGGCACGAAGCAATGATAGAAGGTTCTCATGCCAGAAGATTCCTTAATCAAAATTTAGCACGAACAGGTATCGGTACTGATAAATCGCGCACTAAAAATTATTTTGTAATAGTGGAGGCAAACAACGAAAAAGGGAAGGGCGCAACCTTAACACAAATGGCTGGGATTATGAAAGCAGTCGGCTGCTGGAATGCCATAAATTTAGATGGCGGGGGATCGGCGATGATGGTAGTGTGCGGATCAAACGCCTGTACAAATTCAACTGTACCGAGTGGTCGTAAAATTTCAGCTGCCCTGGGGGTATTCCGCCGTCTTCGTTCACTCAAATTGCAATGAAAGCGGTTGCAACGATTTCATTCTGAAACTTTGGGCAATCTTTGTGTGTTCTTATTCGTCAAAGGTAAGCGGTGCAGGGTAGCATGATAAGTAAGTAAGCGCTGAGACAAAAATAATCGTTGCAATTAATATCCATAATTTGGCAAGTAATTGAACACTTCGACTACGCTGTAAATGACATCTCTTACATTGCCCGTCATTCTGAGCGGTAGCGAAGAATCTCCGTAAGCGTATCCTTCTAGCAGATTTTCACGTTCTAACTGAGATTCTTCAGTCAGGGACTCCATCAGAATGACAGAAGGTAACTGTTCTATTTTTAATTTCATTGTATTGTTTTTCATCTGGTTTGGACGGCTGTCATGCCCTCTGAATGACTGAAATTATGAAAATTTGCAAATAGTGAAAAATTGTAACTTAAATGCCTCTTAAAATGTCTGTATACTAATGTAGACGAATACAATAACTGAAAAAAAACTTTTAATCTCCGCGTAATTATGAAATATATAATCAAGATTTTCTTGTTCTTTTTGATTACACTTGCAATTATTCCCATTTCAACCAAAGCGCAGTTTGGACAAAACAAAGTTCAATACCAAAATTTTGATAATTGGAGATTTATTCGTTCAAAGCATTTCGATGTATATTTTTATGAAGGTGGAGATTATTTAGGGCGTTATACTGCAATTCATGCCGAGCGATCGCTTGCTTCGATTGAACATAGGTTGAATTATTCCATCAACAAGCGAATCCCTATTATGGTCTATCAATCCCATAATGAATTCCAGCAAACAAATGTGATAAGTGATGCATTGCCCGAAGGTGTAGGGGGAGTTACCGAGCTTTTTAAAAATCGTGTTACATTGCCGTTTGAGGGGAAATACGAACAGTTTCGCCATGTTATTCATCACGAACTTGTCCACGCAGTTTTAAATGATATGTTTTATGGCGGTACGATTCAAACCGCAATGACTAATAATGTCAGAGTGGAATTACCATTGTGGATGAATGAAGGATTGGCTGAATACGAGGGTATCGGCGGTTACGACACTCCGACTGATATGTTCATGCGAGATATAGCTCTGAGTGAGTATCTAAAAGGATTTCAGAATCTAAACGGATATTATGCGTATCGCGGCGGTCAGGCATTCTACTGGTATGTAGCCGAAAAATACGGAGAGCAAAAAGTCGGTGAACTTATCAATCGGCTGAAAGCATTGGGAAGTTTAGAATTTGCGTTTAAAAGTGCTTTCAATATGACAATGGAAGAATTCTCCGACCAATGGGTGAAGGAGCTTAAAAAGAAGTATCTGCCTGATATTGTTCGCTATGAGGCAATTGATGATTTTTCTACTCGCCTGACAAATCATATCAAGGACGAAAATTACTATAATTCTTCTCCGGCAATCTCGCCGGACGGAGATAAAATGGCATATATTTCCGACCAAAACGGAGTGTTTGGCGTGTATATGAAGCTCTTGAACGGCAAGGAAAAACCTGAGAAAGAAAAATCCGATAAAATTATTTCCAGTGAACGTGCTTTGGATTTTGAAGAATTGAATCTTCTTACACCCGGAATTTCATGGGACCCGACCGGAAAAAAGCTGGCAGTCTCTGCAAAAGCCGGAGGCGAAGATGCTCTCTACATAGTGGAAGTGGAATCCGGTGATTATGTTAAAAAAACATTCGGACTCAAATCGCTCACCTCAGCAATTTGGTCACCCGATGGAAAGACAATTGCGTTTATTGCCGGTGTACATGAAAAATCGGATATTTACCTATATAATGTTGCATCCGGTAAAATAGAGCAGCTTACAGATGATATTTTTTCTGACCAAAATCCTATATGGTCGCCCGACAGCAAAACACTCTACTTTATTTCTGACCGTGCCGATTTCACCGATGGTACTAAAAACCGTAATAATTTCAAAATGTGGGATTTTGATCATTCTCATCATGAAATATATTCGATAGAGATTGCTTCACGCTCTATGCAGCGTATTACTTTCGACGCTTCAGAAAAGACTTCAATGGCAATTGCGCCGGACGGAAAGAAAATGCTTTTTGTTTCCGATAAAAACGGAATCGGGAATTTGTATGAGCTTACATTTGCTACCGGAAGTGTAAATGCAAAAACCAATTCTATCAGCGGAATTACTCAATTATCACTTTCCCGTGATGGAACAAAGCTCCTTTTTACATCACAAATCAAGGGCGGGTACGATATTTACGAACTTCGATTTCCGTTCGAACGTAAGACCTACGATTCTCTTCCCCTCACCAGATTCCGCGAGCAGCAAGCAGATATGAAAAAAGCTGACCAGTTGGCTATTGATATGCTTACCGATACTGCCACTACACAGCCGCAGAAACTTCTTGGATACGGCAAATTTCAGGTAGAACTAAGCCGTCAACAAATTGTTCAGCCAAATCCTGATGTGCCTGCGCCCCCGAAGCCAATTAGTCAGTCAAATCCCATTACTGTTTCCGACGAGGCAACTCTCGCAGACACGGTTCTAACTCAGCCCCAACCATACAAAATAAGTTTCTCACCGGATATTATTCTGAGTACAGCCGGCTATAGCTCATTTTTTGGAGTGCAAGGTGTTACTCAAATGTTATTTAGCGATATGCTTGGTAACCATCAGATTTACGGGTTGCTCAATCTGCGGTATGATTTGAAAAACAGTGATTTCTATGTTGCTTATAATTATCTGCCGGAGATAGTAGATTATCAAATTGCGGCATTCCACAGTGTGGGGTATACAAGTAACGGTTTAGAGAGTTTTCGTTTTCGGGATTTCGGGCTGTCGCTCGGAGCATCTTATGCTTTCGACCGTTATCGCCGCTTGGAATGGCAATTCGACTATCACCACTCATCCAAGGATAATATCACCTCCCCAACTACAACTTCGCTAAACAGAAACCTTTTTGTACCTGAAATTCGGTATGTACAGGACAATACACAATTCGGATGGTTTGCACCAAACAAGGGAACGCGGTTCTTTGTTGGACTCCAGGGAGTGCCGAAGCTGAGCACTGAGGGAATTGGTTTTATGACTGCGACAACTGATGTGCGTCATTACTTTAACTTTTGGAATGGGTATCTTACCTTTGCATTCAGAGGGGCAGCCGGTGCGAGTTTCGGACCTAATCCTCGAAGGTTCTTTATGGGTGGTGTGGACAATTGGATAAACCGCACATTCAGCAACGACCAAATTCCTTTTGATAATCCCGAAGATTTTACATTCATTCAGACAGCTTTCCAATATCCGATGCGCGGATGGGAAATTAATGCTGTTAATGGTGAAAAGTATTTTCTTGCTAACGGAGAAGTCCGTTTTCCTTTACTGGCTTTGATTCCAGCCATTCCTATTCCGTTTGTATTTCAGGGTGCACTCTTCTATGATATGGGCGGTGCATGGAACAAAGAATTTACTGCAACTACGACGGATGTGTTCGGTAATACCACCCCTAATAATCTTCGGATGAGTACCGGTATCGGAATACGATCAGTGGTTTTAGGATTGCCTCTTCGGTTTGATGTGGCATGGCGTGATAATGTGACTGCGTGGTCAGAGCCGTATTATCTCTTCTCGTTGGGTGGGGATTTTTAATTGCTGAATTAAGTAAGTAAAGGGACAAAAATAATCGTAGTATTCGAATAGCTGTCACTCTAAAAGAGTCTTCGACTGAAGAATCTCAGTTTAAATCGAACTTTGATAATTATTTATATGCTTTGTGAAACTCTGTAACACTCTGTGAAACCCTGTGGGAGATTCTTTTCAATTTTCCCACAGAGTTCACAGAGTTTATCACAATGGTTCACATAGCTAAACAAGAGATGCCATTTACAGTTCCTAATAGTCGCAAAGCCGCCTATAAAATACGACAATGACATTGGAATAAAATACTTACTCTTGTCACCCTGAACCCGGATTCAGGGTCTATTGCTGTCTAGTCATGCTAATTTCGACGTACTATTTAGTAGTGCACACGGAGATGCTGAATTAAATTCAGCATGACAGGACATAAATTATACTAGCATTTTATGAGATGTCATTTTCGGCAGCAGAGAAGAACCTCCGTATGCTATTCCGTTGTGTTTTGTAGTGCATTGCGGAGATTCTTCAGTCTAAGACTCTTTTAGAGTGACAGCTATACGACTACTTCAATTAATTTATATTCACCTACATATTTATAACGTAATTACTCTTTTCAATCAGTCACCACTACAGTCCCTGCCCGCGCATTAGTAGAAGCAGTAATCACCTGACAAAAATTCTTAACTTCCGAATCATGAACATGAGCTGTAAATTCAATTGCATCCCGATAATCGGATTCATAATTTACTGCCAAACTTTCGATGAGTTTTTTGACAATAGAGACATCCTCGTAGGTACAAAATACACGGACAGTTGTTGTACGGTGTACTGCAACTTTCTCACACAAAGCCAATACCTCCTGCGCTGAATCGGAATAAGCCCGTGCCAAACCGCCCACTCCCAGTTTCACCCCGCCGAAATATCGGGTAACGATAAGTAAAATATCACTAACATCAAATTTTTGGAGCATGAATAACATTGGTTTTCCTGCTGTTCCGCTCGGTTCTCCATCATCTGCAGTACGGAATTCCAAGCCCCCTAAGCCCAATCTGTAAGCGTAGCAATTATGTGTAGCATCGTAGAATTCCGCTCTTATTTGTTCGAGAGCAGTAATCGCTTGCTCTTTGGAACGGACAGGAATTGCAGTAGCAATGAACCGTGAACCTTTTACTTTTATTTCGACACGGGTTTGCACGTTAATTGTATAATAAACGTCTTGAGAGGCGTTTTGCAGCATTATTTTACTATAAAGGAATATATGAAAATTGGTATTGTGTGTTATCCTACCTATGGCGGTAGCGGAGTTGTTGCTACCGAACTCGGCACATCACTCGCTAAACGCGGACATCAAGTTCACTTTATTACCTACGCCCAGCCGATGCGATTAGACAGATTTCAAGATAATATATTTTTCCATGAAGTCGAAATGCCGAATTATCCGCTTTTTGAGTTTCAATTGTATTCACTCGCACTCGCAGGTAAGATAATTGACGTGATAAAATACGAAAATCTTGACATTCTGCACGTTCATTATGCCATTCCCCATGCCATCAGCGGGTATCTCGCCAAGCAAACTCTTCAGGGCGTTTCTAATGTAAAATTAGTAACAACATTGCACGGGACAGACATAACGCTTATCGGATTAGAGCCGAGCTTCCTGCCTCTCGTAAAATTTTCTTTAGAACAGTCGGACGCTGTAACGGCGGTTTCACGGTTTTTGGCAGAGAAAACCAAGACCGGGTTCAACACAGACAAAGACATTCAGGTAATTAATAATTTTATTGATACTGCCACATATAACCGTGATGAATGTCCGCAAATCCGCAAGAAGATTGCACCGAACGGCGAGAAAATTTTGATGCATATCTCTAATTTCCGTCCAGTGAAACGGGTCATGGATACGGTTCTTATTCTTAACGAGGTGCTTAAATCAGTTCCTGCTATTCTTGTACTCGTGGGCGACGGTCCCGACCGCGCCGAAGCTGAACGCCTGAGCCGTGAACTTGGAATATCAGAACACGTAAGATTCTTGGGGAAACAAAATGCGCTGCCTGATTTTCTCTCGGCTGCCGATGTTTTTTTGCTGCCGAGCCAATCGGAAAGTTTTGGGCTTTCGGCTTTGGAGGCGATGAGTTGCGGTACACCTGTAGTTGCTACAAGTATGGGAGGAATACCGGAGGTTATCGTACACGGTGAGAGCGGGTTTATAGCTGAGCTTGGGGATATACAACGGATGGCAAAATATACTGTGGATTTACTGACCAACGATAAAAAGTGGAAAATCTTTAGTCAGAATGCTCGCCAAAGAGCCATTGATAAGTTCGAGACTTCGCTTATTGTTCCGCAGTATGAGGCGTTATATGAGCGGGTGTTGATGGAGGGGTGAAAATCAATAGTATTTATAGGTAACCTTCAGTGGTGGGGATTGTAAATGTAAATTATTTTGTAAGTTTGTTGCAAATAATTAAAAAGAATAATGTTATTATCTATTTTTTGAATAATAGAGATATACAGCAATGACCAGACAAGCAATTATAGACAACACAATTAAAGCAATAAACTTGCTGCCTCAAGAAATGGCTGTGGAAATATCAGACTTCGCAGAATTTATGAGTAAAAAGTATGAAGAGCAAATATTGATTGATGGTCTTCATAAACTTGCATCAGAAAGTGATGCTTTTAGTTTTTTGAATGACGAAGAAGATATTTACTCTGTGAAAGATTTGAAAGAAAAGTATAATGCTTAAAGGTGATATTGTCCTTATTCCATTTCCATTTACAGATTTATCTGCGAATAAATTGAGACCTGCTGTTGTTCTAATTCAAACTGAAACGGACTTGACAGTTAGTTTTATTACTACGCAGCTGAAATGGAAAGAACCGACTGATATTGAAATAGCACCTTCACAGCTAAATGGAATAAAAAAGACATCACTAATTAGACTCTCCAAAATTGCTACTGTGGATAAGACATTAGCAATTGGAAAATTAGGGGAGTTGCAATCGAATGAAATCACAAAATTGAATTCAAATCTTAAAAATCTTTTGCAACTTGATTAAAGATTTCTGACTACAAAGTTGTAATATAATACTCATTTGAGTATATATGTTATATCGGTTATGTGAACTGACTTGGTGCGAAAAGTGGGAGATATTTATCTAGAACGTGCTACAAAGCACTATTGATAAGTTCGAAACTTCGCTTATTGTGTCGCAGTATGAGGCGTTATATGAGCTGGTGCTTGCAGAATAACAAGTAAATAAAAAAGCCCTTGAAGGTTTTCGAAAACCTTCAAGGGCTTAAAAAAAAGTTTAAATCTTAGATTAAGATTATTACTTATTTCAAATTTACATTAACTACGTGAATGTAATCCAATCTTATTCCCCTCTGTATCTGCAAAGTAAGCCATAAAGCCGTGAGCACCGATTGAAGTTTTTGGCAGAAGAACTTTTCCTCCTGCATTTTCAACTTTTGATAGAGGAATACTAAGATCTTCGCCACCATTCAAGTAAACAAGCGAGCCGCTCGTTGATGGTTCATATCCTTCCCCTTGTATTAGGCAGCCACTAACATCACCATTTTGCATATCAGCAGGAAAGAAAGCTGATTTCATTTTCATTGTTTCAAATTCGTCCATTTCAGTACCTAAAACATTTTCATAAAATGCTTTTGCTCTATCGAAATTTTTGACCGGTATTTCGAACCAGTTGATTGAGTGTGCCATAGTTGTATGTGGTTATTAATAAATATGTTTAGTAAGTTGCAAAGGCAATATAATACATCAATATATAAAATCCAAGTTAATAAAAAACAACAAAGAAAGAAATTCAGTGAACTGTAGAACTACATAGAAACCGACTGTCATTAACCGTTCACGTCAGCCGCAGATCCAGCTGCAAAATAATGCAACGACTTTAAAAATAAACAGTTGTCACTTGTCATTCTGAAGGAGTCTTCGACTGAAGAATCTCCGTTAGAACGTGAAAATCTGCGGGACGGATGTGCTTACTGAGATTCTTCGCTGCGCTCAGAATGACAGACAATTTAGGAGATGTCATTTACAGTGAATAAGGGTGAACAAATTATACTGTCACCCCGCAGTCACCACCGCCTGAATCTCCCCATAACTATACTCATCCCCAAGCGCATCCTTAATCGGACGTTGTGATTCACCTTTTTTCCAGCCCTGAGCGCGAAGTACTGTGCGGATTGCCTCGGCTTTCTCCTCGCTTACAATATCCTCCAATACAATCTCGCCCGACGGAATATAGAATGCCAAATGCCCCTCGATTGTCCCCACACCCAGCAGACGCTCCGCTGCAATTTCCAGCACCGACATTCCCGAACGGAACATATCAAGCGAAGTTTTTCGGGTGTCGAAATTTGATGTTGCCTTTCGCTCTTCATACCGTTTTTCACTTTTGGCTACTTGCTGATCGAAGACGAGTTTGTTTTCTACTTTGGTTTTTAGCTTATGCTCTTCGCAATAATCAGTAATTTCCCTAACAAACTCATTCCCGTATTTCTCTGTCTTTACCGTTCCGAACCCGCTGATAGTACGAATGTCCTCAAGATTCAACGGAAGAAACGTGGCAAGTTCAATCAGCGTAGAATCCGACAGAATCATAAACGCAGGAACATTTTCCCGCTTGGCAATTCCATAGCGGAGAGTGCGCAGTTTCTCGAATAAATCCGTATCGTAAGCACTTTGCAGTTTCCTGTCCCGTGTGCGTGGTTTGCGAACTTCCCGTTCTACCGGCTCTGCGGGTTTCGTGAGCTGTACAGTCTGCTTCCCTTGCAGAATCTCAAAACTTTTTTCATTGAGTTTGAGTATGGGATATTCATCCTCGGTTTTGGTAATTACTTCACGTGCAATGAGTTCACGAATATACGACCGCCAATCCGCATCTCGGATGTCCTTACCGATTCCAAATGTTTTAAGGTTCAGATGTTCCAATTTTACTTTGCTTGTACCGCGAAGCAAATCAATGATATATCCGCCCCCAAACCGTTCATTCGTTCTGAAAATTGCCGACAGTACTTTTTGGGCAATGATAGTTCCGTCGAAGGTTTCCCGTTCACCGAGGCATACATCACAGGCGTTGCACGGCGGGCTATACTGCTCACCAAAATAGTTCATCAACCATTGTCGGCGACAGGTGTGGGTTTCGCAGAAATCTGCCATTTGCTGTAATTTTGCTAGGAGAATGCGGGTTTGGGCAGGATTACCATCAATTTGACAAAATGAACGGAGCTTTACCAAGTCGCCTCCGCTAAAAAGCAAAACCACATCGCTCTGCACACCGTCACGTCCGGCGCGTCCTGTTTCCTGATAATAGCTTTCGATATTTTTGGGGAGGTCGTGGTGAATGATAAACCGCACATTGGATTTGTCAATCCCCATTCCGAAAGCAATGGTGGCACATATAATTTTTACGTCATCCTTTAGGAACATATCCTGATGCTTGGTGCGCATTTCCTGGTCGAGTCCCGCGTGGTAGGGTAGGGCGGAAATGCCGTCTTTTGCAAGTGCCGACGCAATTGATTCTGCGCTGGCACGGGTGAGCGTATAGATTATCCCGCTTTCATTCGGACGCGCCTCAATAATTTTCTTGATACGTTGATATGCCTTGCGTTTTGGTTCGACAAAATACCGGAGGTTTGCACGGTTGAACGATGAGATAAAAACGTTTTTCGGAAGGATTTTTAGTTTTTCAATAATGTCTTTGCGGGTGATTGAATCAGCCGTAGCCGTAAGCGCAATAATCGGGACAGCCGCAAACTCACGCTTTAGGACTGAAAGCTGGAGGTATTCCGGTCTGAAATCATGTCCCCATTGCGAAATGCAGTGCGCCTCGTCAATTGCGAACAGCGAAACCTTCTGCTGCTTGAGCCATTCCATAAAACCGTCTGCGAATAACCGTTCAGGGGCAATATAGAGGAGCTTTATTTCACCGGCGCCTACCTGTTTGATTATTTGAGATTGGATATGCTGCGGAACAGATGAATTAAGCACGGCGGCACTTACTCCATTCAGAACGAGGGCATCCACCTGGTCTTTCATCAGGGCAATAAGCGGCGAGATTACAACAGTCAGTCCGTCAAGACACAGCGCAGGAATTTGATAACACAACGACTTGCCGCCGCCGGTAGGCATGAGTACAAACACATCCTCGCCTTGCAGCACGGCATTAATTGCATTTTCCTGTTCCAATCGAAAGCCGGAATAGCCGAAGACTGATTTGAGGATTGAAAGTGGAGTGGGCATGGTTTGGATACTGGTTTTCTTTTTGAAAAAGTGATTGTGGTTAATTAGTTGGTATGTTCACAAGCAATTACTGAAAAATCTATAGTTATAATTAACTCAGTTTTTCTTTTTATAAAATACTTGCCCTACTCTTACAATATGCTCAATAAAATCCGTTGAATGCAATTTATGAAAAATAGAAATATCAAACATATACGGGGTATTTAAATCATCAATATCACTATTTATGCGTGAAAGAATTTGTGATGTAAGGTGTTCACCTTTGAGGGTAATATCTATATCCGACCCGTTGCGGTAATTTCCTTTGGCACGTGAACCGTAGATGACAACTTCTTCCACTTCGGGGTATTTTGCGAATACCGAATTAATTTTATCAATTGTTTCTTGTTTCAAGCCGAAGTTCATAACAGAGTTTTCATTTTTGAGTAAAAATCCATCAATAACGGGAAGTAGAGATTTACAATCTTATTGTATTCCTCTTCCAAATGTCGCAGCCCCCTAAATGCCTGGACATAAATTCTACTTATTTTGCAATCCAAAA
>CAZGNO010000079.1:0-16724 GCA_964527785.1 uncultured Chitinophagaceae bacterium | reverse complement strand
TTCATGGTTGTTATTTACTCTCGCTTTGGGGACTTAAAGCCAAGCAAATAATATTTGTTTCATTATAGAGAGTGAATGCTATGAATCAACCCCGTCTGAGGATTCTTTTTCTTTCCCCGCGTTTTCCCTTTCCGTTAATTGGTGGCGATCATGTGAAATGCTACCATCTGCTGAAACACCTTAGTACTCTCCATGATGTAACTTTTGTTACGTTTAATCATGGTTCCGAACCCACACAAGAACAAGTAGAAAGCATTCGCGATTTAGGCATACGCCTGATTTCTATGCCGCTGTACCCGCTTAAAGCCGCTTTAGGATGTGTTCGCTCCGTTTTTTCAGAACTGCCACTCGAAATTGCTTTCTACTACAGCAAAGATTTTACTGCCCAAGTAGATAAACTATGCTCAGAAACTAGTTTTGACCTTGGAATTTCATTCTTCATGCGTTCAGCCGAATATATTCGACATAAAAATTTTCCTAAAATACTTATTGCTGAAGATTGCCGAACAATGTATCAGCAACGGTCGTTTGAAGTAAGCAACTCATTGAAACAAAAAATAGTTCGTTGGTGGGAAGTGAGTAAACTGAAGAGATATGAACCCACTGTCGTTAATGATTTCGACTACACCACACTTGTAACGAAAGAAGATATTACTGCAATGAAGCGTCAAAATCCTGATGCAGAATACCGTTTGCTGACCAATGGAGTGGATTTATCTCAATTTACTGCGAATTTATCGCATGATGGCAGACAGTCGGTATTGTTTGCCGGTAAATTGAATGTTTGGGCTAATGAAATGATGGTAAAGTGTATTATCAAGGAAATAGCTCCGTTAGTTCATGCTGAATTGCCAAAAACGGTGTTCCAAATTGTGGGTGCACACCCGCCAAAATCATTGTTTACATTAGCGGAGAATTACCCTTTAGCCGAACGTATCAAGATTGGAGGGACAGTTCCTCGACTTCAAGAATACTACCATCAAGCCGGAGTGTTTGTACATCCTCATTCAGGTGCATCGGGAATTCAAAATAAGCTGCTGGAAGCAATGGCGTGCGGCTGTCCGGTCGTAACAACACCTACAGGTGTTCAAGGGATACCGGTTGAGCCGGGACGAGATGTCCTTGTGGGGAGAAATGTCAATGAACTTGCAGCAAATGTAATTAAATTGCTCAAAAACCAAGCATTGCGTGAAACAATTGCTACCAATGCACGGCATCAAATTGAGCAGTATCACTCATGGGAATCAATCTATACGGCTTTTGATGCAATTATTAATGAAGCCGTACATGGAAAAACTGTTCAATATGAAAAAGCTACTAGTGAAAACCAGTATAAAAAGCCAATCCAAGAGCAGGTAGTGGAGTATGAAAAATGAGCAGCAAGGCGTTTTTTTTCGATCGAGACGGAATTATTAACGAACGTAAAATCGGCGGATATATCACTACACCCGAAGAGTTTGTATTCATCGAAGATTTTTTTGAAGTATTTCAAAGTATTGCACAGCAAGGTTTTTGTACAATCATCATTACCAACCAGCAAGGGATAGGGAAGGGACAGATGAACGAAGATGATCTACATAAAATTCATGAAGCAATGCAGCAGACCCTCCTTCAAAAAACAGGGTACAAATTCGCCGGTATTTATTATTGCGGAGATTTGGACAGCAGCAGAAGTTCCCGCCGTAAACCTGCACCCGGTATGATTGTTGAAGCAATTCAGGAATTTGATATTGATATAACAAATTCATGGATGATTGGCGATTCTCCGACAGATGTACAGGCAGGAAAGGCGGCAGGGTGCAAAACAATCTTGATTGGTGATTATCCGTCGGTATTTCCGGATGCAGATTTCGTGTTCACATCATTACATGAATTTTCCGAACAATTACAATGTATTGTATTAAATAAAGAGGTTGAAAAATGAACTATTGGCTCGTTAAATCAGAACCCGAGAAATATTCATGGGATCAATTGGTTACCGACGGCGTAACACAATGGGACGGCGTTAGAAACTACGCTGCCCGCAATAATCTAAAGGCAATGGAGCTTGGAGATCAAGTTCTGTTCTATCACAGCAGGGAGGGTTTGGAGATAGTTGGAATAGCAAAAGTTGTGAAGGAGCATTATCCTGACCCTACGGCAAAAGAAGGTGACTGGGTAGCCGTTCAAATAGCACCACACCGTAAACTTGCAAAACCGGTTACATTAGCGCAAATTAAACTGGATGAGCGGCTGAAAGATATTAGCTTGGTTCGGCTGGGGAGATTGTCGGTAGGGGCAATTACACCGGAGGAATTTAAGGTTATTACCGAAGAATCGTAGCACCACCATAGACTTATAGTATATAAAAAAAGACGAACCTGTTTTTACAAGTTCGTCTTTTTTAGTTTACCCGCATTCAGATCGAATTTTCAATGCAAATGACGGTGGACAGATGTAATCACACCAAGTACACGGAAATCATCATTTTCCGAGATTGCAAGCGGCGTATAATTAGGGTTTTCCGCCTTGAGAACCGGAAATCCTTTTTCATTAATAACAAGTCGTTTGATAGTCAGGTCGCCATTAACCGATGCAGCAACGATAGTACCGTTTTTCGGCTCTATACTGCAATCAATCACCAGCATATCACCTTCGTAGATTCGTGCTTCTACCATACTGTCGCCTGTAGCGATAACAGAATAAGAATCTTTGGAATTCGGCACCCAATATTTACTAAAATTAAGTTCCGTTTCTATATCATCATTCACAGGGCGTGCAGGAAATGAACAAGGTGCGTTATCTGAAAAATGAAGCAGCACCGTATTGTCGGTCAGGATTTTGGAAATATTCATTGTTTTAGTATAGATATAGGTAAACAATTCATTTTGATACAAAACTACTATATTTTCATACACTATTCAAGCAAAAATCATTCTACTCTTACTAATCGGGCAGCAAATGCACCGTCCGTACCATGCCTATGCGGAAAGGTTTGCATACAACCATTAATACAAACTTCCTTCGGAAGGTAATTTTCAGCGTTGTCAAGCATAAAATTAGGAAAATTTTGTAAAAACCACTCTATGTTCTGAAAATTTTCTTCCGGCTCGACTGTACATGTACTATACATAAAAGCCCCACCCGGCTTTACAAGGGCAGCAGCATTCGTCATAATTTCACGTTGGAGCGGAACAAGTTTTTGAATATCGGTGGCTTCGCGTTTCCACTTTATATCCGGCTTTTTTGAGAATGTACCGTGTCCTGAGCAAGGAACATCTGCGACCACTACATCTACAAGTTGGTGTTTGTAGGTGCGGGCATCTGCTACCTCCGCATTAATTCCTGAAAGACCTAAACGCTCGGCTCCGCTTTTGATAAAGCGCAGTTTTGCTTCATATTTATCGAGAGCAATAACCTTTCCGGTGTTTTTCATGAGCTCAGCCAGGTAAAATGTTTTGCCTCCCGGTGCAGCGCATAAATCAATTACAGTTTGGTTCTCCTGCGGTGCAGCAAGAATTGCAGCTAACGAGGCACTTACATCCTGCACCGAAACCCAGCCGTCTTTGAAAATATCGCTTCCGGCTATATCTCTCAGAGAACTGACCTGAAAACAATGCGGAAGCAATGGAGAAGCCGTAAATGGAATTTGCTGTGCTTCCAGCCACTGACTTACTTCCAAGGGAGTTGTTTTGAGAAGGTTTACGCGCAGTGTAAGGGTCGGGCGTTGTACGTTTGCTTTTAGCATTTGCTCCGTTTCACTGTCTCCAAAAATATCACTCCACCGCTTTACAAGCCATCGAGGATGAGAGTAAATCACCGAATAGTACCAAATGTTATCTTCGTTGGTATTTGGATAACGAATATCATCTAAATGACGCAGTACATTGCGCAAAACACCATTGACAATTCCCGCCGAGCGGTCGCCCTTGAGCCGCTTTACAATTTCGACCGACTCATTAATTGCTACCGGATGCGGGATTTTTGACAGGAACATAATTTGATATAATGCAATTCTCATTGCATTCTTGACTGGGGTAAGGCATTTGTCAAATTCACCGTGATAAAATCCCGTGAGTACCCAATCTAGCTTGCCTAACCATCGAACTGTTCCATTCACCAATTCGGTAAGCAGCGCTTTGTCTTGTGGATTGAGATCGCCTGTTCTGAGTTCGTATTCGAGCAATTTATCGAGATAAGAGTCACTTCGTTCAAATCGGCTCAAAATACGTACTGCTGTGCCTCGTGCACCTTCGTAGAGCGAAGAATATGGCGTTATAGAGTCATTGGTCGGCTCATGAGAGCCAGGTGCTTCGGATGTCATTGTATTGTCTCCAAGTATAAAGAATTATAAGAATTTTGTGTCGTTAAATTGTAACTTGATTGTTATCAAAAAGAGTCTTTGGCAATATTTTTTTTCAAAAAAATGATATTTTGTGCGGCAAGAATAATAAATCTTTCTTAATTTGACATTAGAACGTTATTTTGCAATTGTAATTTTGTAATTCAACTTGTGCAATTTAGTCATACCAGCCCGAACTATGGGAAAAAATTTTTTAATAGCCGCTGTTTTTCTACTGGCAACTGTAGCTATCCCGGCGTTCGTTTATGCTCAAACCGATGGCATGGTAAGTGGTGATATGGCAAGTCCGATTGATCCTCGGTTTTCATACAAACCACAATTTTTTGGTGCAGTAGTCGGCTTTGGTCCCAGTAATCAAACAGGTGAGTATGTAACTGATAAATGTGATTGCCCTGCTTTTACCGACGGAACCGGAATTAGAATTATTTTAGGTGGGTTTTATGAGCACGTTATAGCACGCAACATCACATTAGGAGCATCAATACTCTATAATTACCATTCACTTACTGCCGATTATACCGAAAATGAATTAGTTGAATATGAAAAAGAAGGTTCTTCCCAAAAATCCAAAGTTAAAATTCCGTTCCTCCATACAACCAACTCATCATTTACCTACATTACCTTTCAGCCATACTTCAAATATTATCTCTATAAGAACTTGTTTACGAGAGTAAGTCCGGGATTTTCTTTCAATGTTGGCTCTACACTCCTGCATGAAAAAGATATGCAAATTACTACGACTACACTTTCCGACGGTGAAACAGTAAACATATCATTTCCACCCGACAAAGATGCACGAATAGTTTCCAACACTAAAGCAATTATCCAAGATACTCCGTTTCCCAAAGTAACCGGTTTTGTATTGTCGGCTGATTTGGCATTAGGCGTAGAAATAAAAGCCGGCAAAAGAATGAGCATTGCCCCGGTAATACAATATTCTCAGCCCTTTATGAATGCTTCTACGAGTGGCACCGATTTTACGTTACCAAGTTTCCTCTTTAGTATCGAAATTAAATACGGTCTTGATTGATCCTAAAGACAAGTTTTTTTGAAAAATGAGTATTCCGATAAAATTTCTAAACCACCATTTTTCAACGTGTAAGCGATATGAATGGGAAGAATTTTATTACTCATAAGTATTCTTATAACCAAAATGTAAGTTATTGGTAATTTCCTTGTCTTTATGATATTGAAAATTAGTTGACATTTTTAGCTAATTGCAGTTATCTTGTTTTTTTATCTTAGAGCCAAATTATCCGGCTCTCAAATCAATTTACGTTATTTTTATTACCCTTTTAACAAAAGGCATTATTTATGGGAAGATTTACAGCTTTGACGGCGGCAGTTGTGTTATTTGCGTTGCACAGTGTTTCGGCTGCGCCCCTCCATTCTAAATACGGCTGGCTGCTTAACGGAATGAAAGAAGCAGCTATGAAAGCGGCTGAGCCGGAATTATATCTCTACTCTGCTTCTATGGAAGTCCCTGCCGATGATGACGCAATTCTTGGTCATAAAGGAATCCGCATCATCAATCTTGGTCCGGTTATCAATCACAAGGGCTTGGATTATGCACCGACCATCAGTGCCGACGGTAAAACACTTTATTATGTTTCTGACCGCAGGGGCAGCCGCCTAACCGCAGATAAAGATCCTTCCCATGATTTCTGGGCTGCTAAAAAGAATAATGACCTCGATACTGTTTTTTTTCAACCCTTTAATATTGACACTACAAAAGACCTTGGTAATCTTGGTGTAAACACTCAATTAAATGAAGGTGCCGCATCTATTGCAGCCGATAAACAGACCCTTATTTTTACAGGATGTAACCGCGCTGACGGTTTGGGCGATTGCGACTTGTACATTACAGAAATTGACGGTGATAAATGGGGCAAACCTAAGAACTTAGGACGTAAAGTAAATTCCGAATGGTGGGATTCACAGCCAGCTATTTCACCGGATAAAAGCCGGATATATTTTTGCTCGAATCGTCCCGGACCAAACGGTTCGGAGAACTTCGACATTTGGTACACTGACTATGATTTCGATACTGAAGAGTGGAAAACATCAGTCAATGCCGGACCTGCGGTTAATACCGACGGAATTGAAAATTCTCCGTTTATAGCTGCCGATAATGCTACGTTGTTCTTTGCGTCAGACGGTCATAAACCAAATTTGGGCGGAACAGATTTCTATGTTACTCACGCTGAAGGAAAAAGTTGGACGAAACCCCAAAACTTAGGCGCACCGATTAATACGGATCAGAACGAGATGTTCATTACCTTATCAGCTTCCGGTCGTGTGCTTTATTTCTCTTCAACGCGTACTGATATAGCCGGTTTTCAGGGCAGCTTGGATATATTTATGGCGTTCGTACCGTCATTCTTCCGCTCAACTATCGTAAAGGGTGTAGTGCTTGACGAATGTACAAATGCGAACATCCCTGCTTATATAAGCATCAAAAACCCTGTTACGAATACAACGTATTACGACACTCTCAGCACAGGCAACCAAACTGAATTTGAAATGGTGGTGCTTCCGGCTGACTATGGTAATCCGAAAGACTCTATCAAAGAAATTAAATTTGAAGTTACTGCTTCGAATCCTACCTATGGCAAAACAACACAAGTAGTGACTGTAACCAAACCCGAACAAACCAAAAACAAAGAAGAAGCCGGTAAACCTATCGAAGTTCGTGTAGAGCTTAAACTTGGTCAGCGTCCGGTTATCGGTGCTGAAATGGCATTCTCTGATTACGTTAATCGCGTTTCAAAGAGACAACCTGAAATGGCTGGGTGGAAAGGACTTGTAATGGAAGAGATTGCTACCATAGACTTGTATCCACTGCTCAATTATGTGTTCTTTGATGAAGGTTCGGGTGAATTTCCAAAGCGCTATACCCTCTTTACTTCTCCCGGACAAACAGCAGGTTTCTCGGATGAGAGAATCCCCGGCGGAACTCTCGAAAAGTATTACCATGTGTTGAATATATTTGGTTACCGGATGACAAAACATCCTTCGGTTAAAGTTCAAATCGTTGGTAATAATGATAATATTTCAGCATCTGAAAAATCGCTTGAATTATCTAAAAAACGTGCTCAAGTAGTGTATGATTACCTCAAAAACATTTGGAGTATCAGTGCAGACCGTATGAGTATGGATTCACGTAATTTACCTAAAACTCCTTCGACTACCGGAGATAAAGACCCTCAAAGTAAGGCATTCTCCTATGTTGAAAACCGTCGTGCAGAATTATGGTTCAGCGGTGAACCCGAAGAAGTATGGCAAGTGATGAGACCGATTTTGGATAATGACCCCAAGATTTTCCCATCGCCTGAGACTATGAATTATACAATGAAAAATGGTATTGAAGAAAACCTGGTTGCTTCACGTCGGATTGAAGTAACTCGCGGCGACAAACCTTGGAATACACTCACAAATGTTGGAGTAACAGAGCCATCATTTACGTGGGACTGGAAAAATAAAGCTGCTGCTGAACTTAGCGAATCTGTAACTACTGAAGAACCATATAAAGCCAGATTAATTATTACAAGCAAGAACGGTTCTGAATGTATTTCAGACCCTGTTACGATTAAAGTTAAAATTGTAAAGAACGAACCGGGACGGAAAATTGACCACGAAGGGTCGGAAACGAGAGAAACATACAATCTTATTCTCTTCCCATTCGACCGCTATGATGCCGGTCCGTTCAACGAGCGTATCTTGAAAGAATATGTATATCCGCGCTGCTTTCCAAAGAGCAAAATTATTGTAGAAGGACACACTGACGTAGTAGGTATGTTCGACCACAATGCAAAGCTATCCGGTAATCGTGCGAAAACTGTTGAAGTTGGTGTGAAAAACTTCACGAAAGGCGAATTCCAAACTCTTGAATCAAGCGGTGTAGGTGAAGAAAAGGAACTATTCACAAACGAACTCCCCGAAGGTCGTTTCTATAACCGTACAGTTCAAATCCGTATTGCTTCTCCAATTGAAGATTAATCGGCTTACAGTATAGATTCCCAAAGGACGTTTTTCGCATATTGTGGAAAACGTCCTTTTTATTACAAAGATTTATGGCACACCATTATCCCCGTCAATTATCCTACGGTGCAAATAATGCCGTCGTTGCAATATCCGAAACGGAAGTAGGTAAGCTCTTCGGAGGGGATACCCGTTCTGATATTGGTTCAGAGGCAGAGAAAATGAAATTTGCCAATTCTGTAAACAACTTGATAGTTAAATTTATTCGATTGGATGTTCATGCGACCACCGGATACGAAATGCTCGTGATGGAACGTCTGTACCCGATAGATTTTAGGGCGTATGAATTTGAAAAAAGGGAGTTATGGTTCGAGGTTTTTGTAGATGAAATTACAAAACTTCACAAAGCCGGTTTTGTACATCGCGATATTAAACGTCCGGTAGCAATAGGTGGTGAACCGTATGATAATATTTTTCTAACAGGGCATGGTTTACGACTGATTGATGTAGGGATTTCTGCACTCCAAACCCAAGTGGGTGATAAACTTTTTGACAAATTTGTAGAACAAGAAGAAAACGAAATCAAAGAATTCGGAACATATTTTTTAGGACGATAAAGAAACGTATTTATGAAAATTACACGAACTTCATCAGAATTCACCGACCTTCCACTGCCGTCGTATTCTACCTCTGGCAGTGCAGGAATGGATATTCATGCTGCTATCAATGAGCCGATAACAATTAATGCAGGTGCGGTAGCAATGATTCCTACCGGGCTTGCAATTGCATTGGATGCGGGATATGAATGTCAGGTACGCTCTAGAAGCGGGCTAGCGGCTAAACATGGAATATTCACGCTCAACTCACCGGGTACTATTGATAGCGATTATCGCGGGGAAATCAAAGTTATTCTTGCAAATTTCGGCGATGTCCCGTTTGTAGTGCAGCGTGGGGACAGAGTAGCGCAACTCGTCGTAGCCCGCTATGAAATTGTGAAATGGCAGGAAGTAAGTTCTCTCGATGAAACAGTGCGCGGCGAAGGCGGATTTGGCAGTACAGGAATAAAACATACCACATAACCATGAAAAATCTGTTTCTTTATCTATTCTTTCTTGCAAGCACCTTGCAAATCTCGGCACAAATGCCACTATATCACTATGTTCGTGTGGGATTATCCTCAACATTAACAGTGCAAAATGCAGAGGCAAACGGCGTTGATTTGGAAAGCTCCACGATAAAAACCGGAGAGTGGATTGAGACTGTATTACCTGAATCTACAATCGAACGACTTAGCACTCGCGGTGAAAAGGTTGGTATTCTCGTTCATGACCTTACTGCATATTACCAAGCCCGCAATACTCAATTCTCCGCAGAAAAAGTAACTGAAATAGCATCGCCTGAACATTTCAAACTGGGTTCGATGGGCGGGTATTTTCTTCTTGATGAAATTTACAAAAACTTCGAAGAAATGCAGGAATTCTATCCCGATGCAGTTTCTGAGCCGATTGAAATAGGAAATTCAGTTGAAAACAGACCTATTAATGCATATCGTTTCAGTACAAGTTTGGATGATGACAAGCCGCAGGTCCTCTATACGGCAGTTCATCATGCCCGTGAACCGGGGAGTGCATCTACTCTTATCTATTTCCTGTGGGATTTACTCGAAAAAGCAAAGTCAGGTAACGAAGAAGCGATGTATCTACTAGCAAATCGAGTGATTTATGTTGTGCCGATGGTTAATCCTGACGGTTATATGTACAATCAAACAAATGCACCGAACGGAGGAGGTTTGTGGCGTAGAAACAGAGGAAAAAACGGCGCTGTAGATATAAATCGCAATTATGGACCGATGTCGCTGTGGGATGCAAAAGAGGGTGGTTCGTCTGAGAATCCTAATGATGATACATATAGAGGGTCAGCACCTTTTTCTGAACCGGAAACCCAAGCAATTCGTGACTTTTGCCTAGAGAATCGGTTTAGGGTTGCGTTGAATTATCATACATTTGGAAACCTCATCATCTATCCTTTTGGCAGTACTGCTACAGAAAGCCGTGATTCTCTTTTTTTTCGTTCGTTTACTGCCGACGGTACTAAATTTAATAACTATTCGGCAGGAGTAGCACTCCAAACTGTGAACTATTCCACACGCGGCTCTGCAGATGATTGGATGTATGCAAGCGAGACCGATAAGTCAAAAATATTTGCGATGACACCGGAGGTGGGTAACCCGCTTGAGGGGTTTTATGCAAAACCTACAAGTATTATCCCTCAGTGCGAAGCTAATCTATACTGTAATTACCAGATTGCATGGAGTGCTCTTACAAACTATCGAATTATTGATGCTGTGCCGCTTTACGACAAAGAAAAAGACAAACCAATGTTTTCAATTACTGTCCAGAACACCGGAGTAGAATCGCCTGACACAATAATAGATGTAACACTCACTTCACTCGACAACCGATTTGAAGTATTAAATGGAATTCGTGCCTTGAAGCCGCTAGTAACAGGTGAAAAACAAACTGAGTTGTTTAGTATTTCTGCTCCTTCCGGTTATCACAACGGAGACTTTGCTCCGATTGAAGCAAAATGGTTGCAAAACGGTACCCTTCGCAGAGATACCCTGCGTTTGCAATTCTATCGTCCGCGTATTGATACGCTCTATGCTCATTCACAGGATGTTTCTAAATGGAAAACTAATAGATGGAGAGCCGTGAAGAATCCTGATGGAGAATATATGATTACTGATAGTCCAAACAGTAATTATTTGGATTCAGATTCAAATTTTATTGAGACAGAAGATACCATTAACATAGTAAATTCACGGAGTGTTTCTTTGGATTTTTGGACTAAGTGGACAATTGAATCGAAGGCAGATTTTGGAATCGTTCAAGTATCCGAGAACGACGGTCGTACTTGGGAGAATCTACGAAGTACTCGAATGAAACCTGCTACAGGAATTAAAGGAACGAAGCAAGAATCAGGCACCTATGGCTTTGATGGAAATTTCCCGACATGGGTACGTCAAGAATGCTCGATGAATGAGTATATCGGTAAGCGAGTATTAATACGCTTTGGTCTCCTGAGCGACGAACAGGGCAACCATGACGGTATATACTTACGTGATATTACTTTGAGGATGTACGATGATACGATGAGCGGTGTGGGTACCGCGTCCTCTTTGCAAACTGCACATATTGAGGTGTTTCCGTCGCCTTCACTAAGCGGAACAGTGTACGTTGCTCTTTCAAAAACCAATGCTCAGCTTCCACAAAATTCAATATATACGTTGCAGATGTTTAATAGTATAGGACAAAAATGCTACCAAACATCCGGTGAAATAAACGGAGGAAATGAGAAGGTTATTTCGATTTCTACAGTTGGCTTTGCAAGTGGATTCTATAGAATTTCGGTGCAATTTAATGGGCAAGTGCTGACCGGTGGCTGTTTTATTTTGCAATAGGAAGGTTGTTGTACTGCATTCATAGTTATGGTGAAAAGCCCATTTGCTCATTGGGTTTTGTAGGTTTCTTCGATAGTCTATCTTGTTGTTGGAATTACATATACAGTAAGTACTAGGACAAAATTAAATTGAAATATTAATACTGTCATTCTGAACTGCTGTGAAGAATCTCCGTATGCTGCTTAAGTCCTGTTTTTTGTAGTGCATAGCGGAGATTCTTCTGTCGAAGACTCCATCAGAATGACAGCTATACGATTACTACAATTTATTTTGTCACTTTACTTACTTAGCGATTTTTGAACATCGCTCAATTATGCAACACTAATTGGATTTTCACCATTATTAAAATATTTCAATTGAAATCCATACTTCTCAATAATGGAATTTTGACGCGAAAATGAGGGTTGAATGCTAATTTAAACGTCAATTTGTCGTAATTTTGAAGGGTAAAATTTGTTTTTCTCTTTATGATCTAACTATGGATTCCAAACCTGTCTATTACCGCGACTATCTCCAACTAGGTAAAATTCTTGACGCACAAACTCTTCAAAGTGAACTCCACGGAGCAAAAGCGCATGATGAGATGCTATTTATTATCATCCATCAAGCGTATGAACTATGGTTCAAACAAATTTTGGTTGAAGTAGAATCAATTGCCGATATTTTTGCAAAGGATATTGTTCCTGAACAGCAAGTTGCAGTTGCTGTAGGTCGTTTGCACCGAATTAATAGAATATTTGAATTGCTGATACAGCAATTTGGTATTCTCGAAACGATGACCTCGCTTGATTTTATGGATTTCAGAGATTTTCTCCATCCGGCAAGTGGATTTCAATCTGCTCAATTCAGAATTTTAGAAACGACACTCGGTCTTTTGGACAGCAATCGGGTGAATCCAACATATTTGAAAAATCTCGATGCTGCTGATGCATTGAAACTTGAGAATGCTGCTTCAAAGCCAAGTTTATTCGTACTTATAGAACGTTGGCTTGAGAAAATGCCATTTCAGGAGACGGAGAATTATACATTTTGGAAGGATTACCAGCACGTACTTCACACTACTTTCGAGAAAGATCGCAGTGACCTTCGGAATAATCCTAATATCCCAGAGGTAGAACTCAGGCAAAGTATTGAACGAATTGACAAGATGGAAGAAGGATTCAATGCGCTTTTTGATGCAAAACTTTACGCACAAATTACCGACCGCCGTCTGTCTCACCGTGCTACACTTGCTACCATATTTATCTCTTTATACCGTGAATACCCGCTTTTGCAATTACCGTTTCAGTTGCTTAATTCAATCGTTGAAATGGATGAGAATTTTACGCATTGGAGATTCCGTCATTCGATAATGACCTCAAAAATGATTGGTGCTCGTATTGGCACAGGTGGCTCAAGCGGTTCGGATTACTTATCTAAAACTAGCGTTATGCAGCGTGTTTTTGTGGATATTAAAAATGTAAGCGGTATGTTAATTCCTCGTCGTTCTATTCCGCCATTACCACCTGAAATAGTTCAAAAGCTTAGTTTTGCTTACGAACTGTAATGTTTGCCGCTATTCTTCGTTCATCAATGATCTCGGTAGGGCAAATGCTGTCACCGAGCCATTGCGATATATGCTGTGAATATCTAGGCACAAGAACGCGGAGAATGGAGTATGTTTGTGACGGATGCTTAGACAGTTTACCATCGCCGCCGTCATCAAATGAACTAATAGCTCGCCTTTCTAAAAATTTCACAATAGATGACTTATCAATAACGAATGTTTTTTCATTAGTTGCTGCTGAGCACAGTGCTCCTATAATGGAAATTCTCTATTCATTAAAATATAGGGGAATATCGCGAATAGGGCTGGAGTTCGGGAGAGAAATCGGGCAAACGCTCAGACATCTCGGATTGGTGGATTTTGATGTGATTATTCCGGTACCGATACATCATGCCCGAAGACGAGAGCGCGGCTACAATCAATCGGAACGTATTGGCTTCGGAATATCGCAAGTGCTTGGTATTAAAATAGATTCAAACGCATTGGTTCGTTCTCGTTATACGGTTTCTCAAACAAAATTATCTGCTGATGAACGCAAGGTGAACGTAATTGGTGTTTTCAGTGGCGGGCGTAATAAATCAATAATTCTGAATAAAAAAGTATTGCTGGTTGATGATGTTTTTACTACAGGTACTACGCTTAATTCATGTGCAACCGCGTTGCTGGAGCTAGGAGCTTTGCGGGTGGATGTTGCCACATTGGCTGCGGCAGTATAGGGTATTTCTCAGACTTTCTTTGAATTCTATTAATCTTTTTTGGTTAATTGACCATAACACCGTATTTTTGTAGTTCTTACTATAAAAATTATTATTTCAACGCATATATTTCAAGAAAGCAATCTAATGTCAAAGAAATGTGAACTTACAGGAACTACCGTTCAATATGGTAATAATGTCTCTCACGCAAATAACCGTACACGTCGCCGTTGGTTGCCAAACCTCCAAAAAAAGCGCGTTTGGGTAGTTGAAGAGCAAAAATGGGTAACAGTGAAAGCAACGGCTAATGCTCTCCGTACTCTCGACAAAAAAGGATATACACAAATGATGAAAGAACTCAACGGGTAATTATTTACTGTTGGTTCACTTCAGATAAAAAGTTTCAAAAGCTCCACACCGATTGTGTGGGGCTTTTGTTTTTTGTTATCTCGTGATGAAATTGTAAATTGAGTGTGTGGTAAGTTCAGTGAGCAAGCAAGTATTGGGACAAAATCAAACCGTGCTAATTAAATAGCTGTCATTCAGAAGGAGTCTTCGACTGAAGAATCTCCGAAGTGCACTACAAAAACAGTACGGAACTGACTTGAATTTACAGTTCCGTTAGGAACGACCTGTTTGTAGAACCCCCCAAAAAAATAACAAGCTCCGTCAGGAGCGACCTGTATGGACTGTGCATTGCAACAAACAGGTCGCTCCTGACCGGGCTTGAAGTGGGGTGAGAAAGACATTTTCTACAAACAATCCGCCTGTACCGGGCTTCAAGAACATAAATGAATTTAGCTCTTATCGGTCGTTTACTGCTACGTAGTGAATAGTTATTAAACCAAATTTAGGTCAAGTCGGTTGTATATCGCCGTGCAATATCAAGTTATAAACATTAAGAAAGAAACAAACAAGTCAAGTCAGTTGTAGAAACTGACTTTCCGTAAAGACGCTTAGATGGAAGGTCGGTTGTAACAACCGACCTGACCCAAAAATAATTTTATTACTTATCAATACACGGCGGTAAACAACCGGCCTGACCTAGAAATAACACTGATTAAAATTATAACTTCTTAATACACTGTAATAAACATCAGTCAAGATTTGAATAATATGAACCCTACACATGAAAATCAGCAATCCCGCCTTCAATTACGACCAACTCGGACAAAAATACTCTGGATTCAGACGTACCGACCCACGAATAGCCAAATATATATGGGATGCTTTGGGGTCTGCCGAAACAGTGTTGAACGTTGGTGCTGGTACTGGCTCGTATGAACCGGATGACAGGTATGTGGTTGCAGTTGAGCCGTCAATTGCAATGCGCAAGCAACGTCCGGCAAACGGTCGGGTTCCTGCTATAATTGCTACAGCTGATTCACTACCGTTCGACGATAATTCTTTCGATGCTTCAATGGCACTAGTAACTATTCATCATTGGGCTGATATGGAAAAAGGATTAAAAGAACTGCGAAGAGTAACCAAAGGCAAAGTGCTGATAATGACCTTCGACCCAGCTTCATCAGAAGAGTTTTGGAAAGCTGAGTATTTTCCCGAATTGATAGAAATAGAGAAGCAGCGTGACCCTGCGATTGACTCTATCGTCCATACACTCGGCGGAGCTTGTGAAGTGATACAAATCCCGATTCCTTTAGACTGTGTGGATGGATTTCAAGAGGCATTCTACGGACGCCCTGAAGCATTTTTAGAGAAAGGAGTACGTCAAAACCAGTCAACATGGGGTTTCCTGCCTGAAGGAATGGAGGAGGTGATGGTAAAACGTCTTGCAGATGAACTTACATCAGGGGAATGGGACAGAAAATATGGTCATTTCCGAACTCAGGAGAGCTTTACTTGTGCGATGCGGCTTGTTATTGCAAGACCATAACAGATACATATATGAAAATACAACAATGTGAAATAATCCTCTATGTAGCAGACCAGCAGAAAAGCAGGGACTTTTATTCGGCTGTTCTGCAAAAAATTCCGGACATTGATGTCCCCGGAATGACTGAATTTACTCTTTCAAATGAATTAAAATTGGGATTAATGCCTGAAAATGGAATAGCTAAAATTCTTCTGGATAAAACTCCGCATCCAAAAACCGGAAATGGGATTCCTAGATGTGAATTATATCTGCTAGTAGATAATACCGTTGAAGCATATTCTGATACTTTAAAGGCAGGTGCAAGAGAAATCAGTAGTATTCAAGATCGTGACTGGGGTGATAGGGTAGGATATCTTGCTGATCCCGACGGGCATATTATTGCATTTGCTGAACGAATACAGTAAATAAGTACTGTGACAAAATAAATTATAGTAATCGTATAGCTGTCATTCAGAAAAAAGTCCTCGACTGAAGAACCTCCGCAATGCAATACAAAAACAGGGCTTAAGCAGCTTTGCGGAGATTCTTTGCAGCCGATGTAAATAACATCTTTTACGACTTACGGTCATTCTGAGTTCCAGATAGTCGCCGAGCCGGCTACAAAATAATGCAATGACATTGGAATAAAATACTTACTCTTGTCACCCTGAACTCGATTCAGGGTCTATTGCTGTTAAGTCATGCTAATTTCAATGTGCTATTTCGTCTTACACACGGAGATGCTGAATCAAGTTCAGCATGACAGGACACAAAATTGTACTAACATTTTAAAAGATGTCATTTACAGGGATTCTTAGACCGAAGAA
>CAZGNO010000078.1:0-16860 GCA_964527785.1 uncultured Chitinophagaceae bacterium | reverse complement strand
TCTTCAGTCGAAGACTCCTTCAGAATGACAGAAGGCAACTGTCTTATTTTTTATGCCATTGTATTATTTTGTAGGCGGCTCGGCGACTATCAGGAACTCAGTGTGACTTGATCTCGTTTGTCATGCTGAGCGTAGTCGAAGCATCTAGTACTTGCCAATTTCCAAACCAAACAATTTACTGAATTTAATGGTTCGGTTATTTTAGTCCTATCACTTACCTTCCCCTTCTTATAATATAAATAGGAATTTGCTGCAAACCCTTAAATTAACTTCGTCTTAACTCTTTTTAGCTTTTTTCCCATGAATGTCGGTGGTATTTTCGTACTATAAATAATCTATACTTACTTACCCGAAAGAACATACTATGAAATTTCTGGTCAGCATCACACTTGCTGCGGTATTTATGTTGCCGCTCTCGTCATTTACTCCGAACGTTACATACTCGGTCGTATCCAGTAAATCACCAAAACATAACTCTAAAATTGCTCGCAAACTTGAACTGACTGAGGAGCAACAGACCAAGGTCAAGGAACTGAGTACCGAACTCCAAAAAACAACAAAAGATCTGCGAAAATCTATTTCCGAGAATCGTAAGAAGATTCTGGAAATGATTACAAACGACACCTATTCGACTGCAAACGCAGAGGTTCTGCTCAAAGAAAATGCAGAGCTTGAACGGAAAATTGACGCAACAACTCTCGCGACTCATGAGAAATTGATGGCACTGCTTACTTCTACACAGCTTCAAAAACTCAAAGAGTATAATAAGGGAGCAGATTCCAAGCGCAAGGAGTCAAGTGATGGAACTGACGACAATTCAATGAGCAATTCTTTTCCTCGTGAAGATGCCTTTTCCTACAATTTTGCATTTAACGGAGTCCCAAGTCCTATGAGTAGCAATGGTATTGGGTCATTGCTACCTCGCGGCGAACGAGAGCTTCTATTTCCGTCGCAATCGTTATTTGCCTTTTCGATGATGGACGGTGAATCACTCGCACCACTTCATCAGCTGGAAGAACTGCAACTATTTAACGATGATATTGATATTCCGCCATCACCGCGGCTCAATGTCCCGAAACCGCCGCGTCCGCCAAAGGCACCACGCATACCAAATATGGAAAATATCCCTAGATGGGATTTTGATGTGGAAGATTCGGACGATGAAACAGATGAGAGGATAAACCAGAAAATGGAAGAGCTTGAACAAAAATTGAAAGAATTGGAAAAGCGGCTTGAGCAGAAAGCACCGAAGAATAAATAGCTCTCAATAAAAAGCCGCAAAAAGAGGCGACCCGACAAAGGGTTCGCCTCTTTTTATTTGTAAAGAAAACTCACATTCATTGCAAAGCAGCATTTATATACGTATCTTGTTTATCATACTATATCTTATGAATTAACATATCGTATTTCACAAGCAACACTCTGGTCTGTCAATAAAAAATTGATAGTGATTTAAGTGAAACATTCCCTGAATAATGACGTCATTCCTAAACAAATTGACCCTACTTAGTGGTTATATACGGTACAAACCCATACCACTACCTGAATTTTACTCATATTCAAAGGATTCTTCATGCGACGATGTTTGTATGCACTTCTCTTGTTTTCTATTGTAACACTATGCAGTCCAACACTTTTTTCTGCCGAAACACCAACTAAATCTGCCCTTACTCCCGAAAACACAGGCACATTAAACGGGTTTATAAACGACTCTGAAACAAAAGAAACATTAATTTCCGCAACAGTTTCCGTTAAAGGTACAAAGGTTGGTGCACTCACCAATAAAAACGGATTCTATTCTCTCAAAAGCATTCCGCTCGGCAAACAAACAATTGTTGTTTCACTTCTCGGATATAAAAAATTCGAGAAAGAAATTATCATTGAAGAAAATGATTCTAAGAAACTGGATGTTTCGCTCGTTCCCCAATCAATACAGGCAAAACAGGTGTATGTAGATGCCGAACGCGAAGTAGAAAGACGTCAGATTTCTGTAAGTCGCGTGGATATTCCTATTCAGCAACTTGCTCAATTGCGCATAGGTGGCGAAGCGGATGTATTTCGTGCACTTCAGTTTTTGCCGGGTGTTCTTACTTCCTCCCAAATTTCTAGCGGATTATACATTCGAGGCGGCTCACCTGATCAGAACTTGGTTCTGCTAGACGGCTCAACAGTCTATAACCCATCGCACCTGTTTGGATTCATCTCATCATTCAATCCTGATGCTATCAAGGATGTAGAGCTTATCAAAGGCGGTTACCCTGCTGAGTATGGCAGCCGTCTGTCAGCAGTTCTAAATCTTACCCAAAAAGACGGGAACCAAGAAAATTATGAAGGTCTTGCATCTGTCGGGCTCATATCTTCTCGCGCCTCCGCACAAGGACCAATTGGGAACGGCTCGTTTTTCGTTGGAGGACGACGCACATATCTGGACTTACTCTTGGGAGCACTGCCGGAAGATAAAGAAAACCCTCTGCCTAATTTTGGGTTCTATGACATGAATGCCAAAATCACCCAAACAATAGATGCAAATAACAAAATATTCCTTAGCGGTTTTTTGAGCAATGATTTTCTTACGTTGGATGGTGCTGGGATTAATTTTGATCTTGGATTGGGTAACCGTGCTGCATCACTTCGCTGGACTCATGTTTTCGGTGATAACCTCTTCTCAGTTGTCAATCTTAGCGGAAGCCGTTACCTGACCGGATTTACCGGCGACAATAGCGGATTCAACTTCCAAGTTGAGAACTCAATTATTGATTATACGGTCAAAACCGATTTGGAGTGGTTCGCCAGTAATGAACTTACAATAAAAGGCGGTTATGAAGGAACATTCTTTAAATTCAACTATTACCAACGCTTTGGTAAAGACTCCGTTGAGGAAGGTTCTGAAGAGCCGGGTGCTACAGATTTAACTATTAACGACCAAACACACTCACTTTTCAGCCAGGTGAATTATCAGCTAACCGATTTGGTGAGCTTGCAAGCCGGACTTCGGTTTAACTATTGGGATTCAAGCCGAGTTACAACATGGGACCCTCGTATTGCTTTCCGCTACCAAATGCAAGAGAACTTTGCAGTTAAAGCTGCTTTCGGGATATATCATCAATACCTTCGCCTTGCATCACAGCCGGATTTCAGCTTTTTTGACACATGGCTTCCCACCGATAAATCTGTATTACCCAGCAGTGCACGACATTATATTATCTCGTTCGAAACTGTACCCTTTGAAAATTATGGCTTGAATGTAGATTTCTACTACAAGGATTTGAGCAATATCAGTGAATTGATCCAAACTGCAACCAAGGGTACCAGAGTATCGGATATTTTCTACAGCGGCAAGGGGCGGGCATACGGTGCAGAGATATTTCTTCAGAAAAAAGCAGGGGACTTTACGGGTTGGCTGGGGTACGCAACGGGATTTGTCTATGCTCAATTTGATAAAATAAATAATGGTCGTGAATTCCGTCCGAAATACGACCGTCGTCATGATTTTAAAGTTGTAGGAATGTACAAACTTAACGACAGATGGGATTTTAGCGCGACGTTCACCTTCCAATCAGGACAGAGCTATACTTCTGCAACTTCTCGTTTCGGCAGTTCAATGCCGGGTGAAACAGTCAATTACTCATATGTTATACCCGGTGAGCGTTATGGACAGCGTCTGCCTCCAACGCATCAATTGAATGTGAATGCCAATTACACAACAACATTCTTCGGTCTGCCTGCACGAATAATGATTGATATTTACAACGTTTATTCACGACGGGATATTTGGTTCAGATACTATGATACTGACGATAATATCACAGAAGTAACGGATGTGCGGCTGCTGCCAATAATCCCTACAATTGCTTTTGAAGTCAAGTTTTAATTACACTGTCATTCACAACTAATTTTAAAATCGAATAATCATATGAAAAACTTTCATTCAATTCTTACAATCCCGACAATTGCGCTTCTACTTTTTGCGCTTGCAAGTTGCGAAGATTTACCGCCTACAGAATATACTCAGGAATATGTAGTAGAGGGCTATTTATTTGTTAATCAACCGATTACTAATATCGTTATTTCTCACTCGTTACCCACAACCGATACTTTCAAGTTCGAAAACAGTATCGTAAAGGATGCAACAGTTGAAATTACAGGTGCCGGTGAAATATTTGTGCTACAGTACCGACCGACTGCAAGAGGTGGCGAGTATTTTTACCCCGACACTACCAAACTCATTAAAGAAAAAACTCTGTATGAATTGCGTGTAACAACAAAAGACGGCAGAACCCTTACAGCAAAGACCACAACACCTCAACAAATTAGCTGGGTAGCAGGGAAAGAACCCAAATTGGTTTATCAATACCCATCGGATACCCTTAATCTCCCCTCTCCTGATTCATTGGAGTTTGAATGGACAAAAGCCGAGGGGATCTCTGAGTATCTGATCAGCTTGCAGGCACTTGATACACTCGAATACGGTATATATCTAACACCGCCAACTACTGAATTAAACCGAAGAATGATTAGGTTTTATGACCAGCCCGATACTCCTCAGTACAACGAAACGACAATGTATGGTTTCTTACAAGCTAATTCATCCAAAGTAGTATGGAATGCCTTCCGTTGGTTTGGTAAAAACCAGTTGTCAATTTATGCTGCCGACGACAATTTCATCCGTTGGTCAAAATCACGGTGGGTAGGCAACCAATACGACCCTAATCTAGGCAGTATAACCGGAGGAATAGGTGTATTTGCTTCAGCTTCCATTGCAACACAAGCAATCTTTCTGATGAAAAACGTGCCGGTAAAATAAGATATGCAACTTTAACAATATTACGACAAGCTATCTTTTAGGGATACTATAAATAAGAAAGCGTGTTTCAGTGCAGACTGAAACACGCTTTCTTATTTAACCGATCTTTATTTGTCTATATAAATCCAATCTCAATATACGCTTCATTCTCATTCTATAAAATCCATAGTCTCCACCTCGCATAGAACGGATTCTAAATCATTCAGTATTACGTCTTCGGGCATAAGCGGCATGAGTGGCAGATCAAACACCGCTTTTTGCCCGGTAATCATTGCGCGTACTCTTATCACCCGATTATTCCCAAAGTCCACTTTTATCGGGATAGACATCCTAAATTCGGGTGATACGTTCGTTTGATATACTTGGCACGTGACTTTAAATTTCCCATCCTGCTCAACTACTTTGTAGGCAAATTTATAGAGAGGAATCTCTGTCCCGTCTACCCATTGGTCGAAGAACCACCCTACATCATTTCCCACATACTGTTCAATTACGTTACGAAAATCTTTTGTGGTTGCTTGCTTGCCTTTATATGTTTCAAAAAAGGTTTTCATAATTTTGAAGAACGCATCTTCCTTCATAGTTTTCACATCCAAAAACATATGGCGTAACATATGAAGTACCCACGCACCTTTTTTATAGACAACCAAATCATAATCTTCAGGGCTAATGCTAGTGATTGTGCGCCGACCAAGGGAGATTGGACCACTTTGAGTCATTCTGCTTCCAGACATGGATTTGCGTTTGTCCACAATTTTTTCGCGGTATTTCTTGAGCATTTTAAAGAATTTCTCATTGTTTAGTGTAGCTTGCATATACATCAAGGCAGAATATTCCGAGAATGCTTCACTGAGCCATTGGTCGTGATAACTTTGAAAATCCACACCGATTCCCCACCACTGATGGGCAACTTCATGTGCACAGAATACCTCTTGTCCCCCGCTATTTTCAGCATCAAGGAAAGTAGCGTACGACAAATGCAACATTCCCGGAAATGCCTCTCCATGCAGCGATGAAATTTCAGTTGCATCGAAGTGCTTTATATCTAAATTCCCGTATATTTTTTGATAGAACTTGAAGCTAAGCCCAATATCCTGCATCACATTCTCTCGTTGATCGGTATTAAGTGAGTGAATCGAAAAATCAGGTAACTCTTTATCATCAAATTTCTTGGTGGAGAATACACCGATATTAAAAGAATAATTTCTGATTTTAGTAGGCGTAACCCATCTGGTCGTAACAACTTCATCCACTTCGGTTTTTGAAACATTATCTCCGACGGCAACGAATGTATAACGCTTTGGAATATGGAATGTAGCATCAAAAAAAGCATATTTTATATAACCCGAATGCGGATACCATCCAATAGAACTTTCAAGAAACGTCCAGTCATACAGCCGGGTCATTATATTTTTACTAGAACATTCAAACTTCAAGGAGATACCATCTCCGCGATTGAATTTTTGGACGAGATTCACCCAACAGCCACCACCTTCTTTCCCTGCATAAAAATCAAGTTCCACGCCATTCATACTTACTGACGAAACTTGTATATATTTTGAAATATAAAAATATAACCAATGCGCACTTTCAGCGAAAAGGATACCCCTCACTGTAGTTGACACAGCAAATTCAAGGTCTTTTCCAATGGTACAATCAATTATATAATTGTTAATTTCTAAATCACCTTTTTGAAAATTCTCAGAAGATATTTCGCTTTCTGCTTGGTACTGGTTTATTGGTTCAAAGAAACTGCTGTGTATCATGCTCACAGACCGTCGTTTAGAAAGTTGAACTTGCTCCTCAGCATACGGATTGAACGACCACATAAGTTCTCCGTATTTCTTTGTATCCATGATAGCGAAAAAAAGTGAATTATCTTTTTCTTCAAGGATTGTTTTTGTTAAATCCAAATCAACAAATCCCGATTCTTTGCTCACAATTCCGCTAATACCATTTTTGATAATTGATTTAGCCGACGAAGGCGGTGTTTGTTTCGTAAAAGTACAGCCGGATTTCAATTCCTGTTCGGTACTGTCTGCAAAAATTATCAAGACCGATTCAACCTCGTCTTCAATTATTTGAACGCCAAGCTGTCGCTCGAGTTGCTCGCGCTCTACTTTTGTTGGTGGTGTAAAACTAAATGTTGCTTTGCCTGTAAAGACTGCTGCACGAACCTTACCTCCGATAGGTTTACAAAGGGTAATTGTTCCTTCTTCCAAGGAAAAAGACGCCGATTCGCGTTGGAGAAAAAAACCTGAGATTGTCGCTACCTTTGTTTCATCAGGTTCAAGTCCTTGAAGGGCATCAACCATACTTGAGTATGTAGGGAAGACGGGTTGCTGTGCGGATGCCGGAGAGTTGCTTAGGCAAAAAAATGTCAGAACAAAAATGAAAAGAGAATTACGTAAAGAAGCGATCATACAAACTCCTTTGGGAAAAGTGGATAAATTCTATCATTTAGGAAAAACTATATATATTTGAATTCATCATCTTAGTCTAGGGGCGACGCCCCTAGCTTTGGTGTTAAAGCCCGTTGGGCTTACCTATTCTACTCTTTATAAGCTTAGTCAAAAACTTTTAATTAGATTGTAGGCTGAATGCCTTACACACCACAGCTTGGGGCATCGCCCCAAGACAAATGCCCGACGAGCTAATAAAAACAATGCCCCAAACATATCAAACATTTGGGGCATTACAAAGAAAATTACGGTACAATACGGTAAATCATCCGAGGGAATGGAATCACCTCGCGAATATGTTCCGCTCCCGTTATCCACTTAACTGTCCTTTCAACGCCAAGACCGAAACCGCTATGAGGTACACTGCCGTATTTCCGTAAATCCAAATACCATTGGAATGCCTCTTGAGGCAAGTTCTCATGAATAATTCGCTCCAAGAGTAAATCATGGTCATCCTCACGCTGGCTGCCACCGATGATTTCACCGGCACCTTCGGGAGCCAGCATATCCATTGCCAAGGCACATTTCGTATTTTCAGGGTCGCGCTTCATATAGAATGCTTTTACTTCCGACGGGTAGCGGTGAATGATACACGGCTTGTCGAACTGCTGCATTATCGCTTCTTCCTGTGGCGCGCCGAAGTCTTCACCCCATGGGAAGTCAATCTGTATTTCCGTTCCGTCAGCTTGTTTTTTATTCAATTTTACGTTGTTCTTATTCAGCCACTCAACTGCTTCGGTGTAGCTCATACGATAGAACGGACGGCGTACTGCTTCGAGTTTGGATACATCACGACCAAGTGTTGCAAGTTCTTTTTGGCAGGTTTTCAGAACATATTGAACGATATATTCCACCATATCTTCGGCTAAATCCATGTCATCATTCAAGTCGAAAAATGCCATTTCCGGTTCGACCATCCAGAATTCAGTGAGATGCCGGCGGGTTTTTGAACGCTCAGCACGAAACGTTGGTCCGAACGTATAAACACGCCCCAGAGACATTGCGCTTGCTTCGGCATACAACTGACCTGATTGTGAAAGATATGCTTTGCCCAAATCGAAATATTCTGTTTCAAAAAGCGTAGATGTTCCTTCGCAAGCATTAGGAGTAAGGAGCGGTGAATCCATCAGACGGAAGCCATTACCGTCAAAGAAGTCACGAATAGCTTTTATCACCGCAGAACGGACGCGCATAATGGCGTGTTGGCGCGAGGAACGCAACCACAAATGGCGGTGTTCCATCAGGAACTCAGTGCCATGCTCTTTGGGGGTAATCGGATAATCTTTGGCAATCGAATAGATTTTAACATCAGTTACATCTATCTCAAAACCTCCCGGAGCACGCTCCTCTGCCCGAACAGTGCCACTTATTGCAACAGAAGATTCTTGAGTTAATTGCTCTGCATTAGCAAACACTTCTTCGGATACATTCGGTTTAAATACTACGCATTGGCATATTCCACTACCATCACGGAGTTTAATAAACTGTAATTTTCCTTTACCCGTACGGTCGTACACCCACCCGCGAAGGGTTACGTGCTGCCCAACTGCCTGAGCGAGGTTTTCTATTGTTTGGTATGATTTATAGGGGGACATGATTTTTGATTATGAATTGTGGATTATGAATATTTTTTCTAGTTTTCTAGTGTCAAGGTTAACAGACCTTACAAAAATTCTTATTGACTACCTAATCGTCTGATACAAGATTGACGTTTATCTATAGTTACAATTGAATACAAGAATATCCTATTTGGAAATACAAAAATAGGATAAATAAAGTATTCAGTATGCACAGGCGAATAAGCAGTATTTAATTTCCTGCCACTTTTACATCTTTCATGTTTCAATATCGCTACATTTCTTAGAATGTCACAGCGTTTGAGAATGCTCCATTCATGGTAAAAATGGGCATGAGGAAGAGTAAGGGTGAATTGAATTCACCCTACATCAGCAGAGTTTTTACGGCTTAATTATCAGAGCGGATATGCACTATCACTCCGCTTCTTCATCTACAACAAGCTCATACCTATCAAAAATTATATTAGTATTCGGCATATTTTTGATAAGTGTGGATATATAGCTGAATTGTATCTTGTTACCTGAGATATCCAGTACTTTAAGATTTTTCAGTGAAGTAATTGAAGAGGGAATCTCTTTGAGCTTGTTATTCGATACATCCAATACCTCCAATTGTTTAAGTTCCCCGATATTTTGCGGGAGTGATTTAATCTTATTGTCAGAACAATTGAGTATTCTCAAATTTTTCAATCCGTTGATTCCATTATCTATTGTCGTAATTCTATTCTTTTTCAGATTCAAATATTTCAGTTTAGGATACTGAGCAAACGTTGCAGGAAACTCCTTAATTCTATTGCTTACTGCACTAAAATTCTCCATGTTCACCGGCAAATCATCAGGGATATCTTTTGCTTTTGTATTATCAATATTGATAATCTTACCATTACCATACGATTTCATGGGAGCATTCCCTGTTTTTCCGTCTGTCTCTGTGCTTTCGCTTGGCGGCACTCCGTTAATTTCCTCAATATTTCTCATCAATTCAGAGATAGCTGACGGGCTTCCGTCGGATTGTTTGACCGATTTTTGGAACCCCTTTAGAGCTTTTTCCATGTTCTCTTTTGCCAGGGCTAAGAAATAATCGGAGTTATCGCCATACTTCCCGGAAGCAACCATATCACGGTACAAATACCCTAGAAATTCGTTAGCTGTAGCAGACCAATATCTATCGCCGGTTACAAGAGATTTTCCTTGCTTTAAATATTCTTCCGATTTTTCAAAATTACCTGCTTCACGATATGTATTCCCAAGTTTCAGATAGCGTTTGCCAAGCTCACCGGCGTTTGCTACACAGCAAATTGACAATAGAAGAATGATTATTGAAATGCTTATTCTTTTCATTGTGGTTCTCCGTCATTATCAAATTTATAGAATATTGAAACGTAAGCCCAAACTGAATGTGTTGATAGTAGCTTTGCCAATATTCACATCCCGAACTGGGTCGGCAAATATCATGTCTCTGGTTGGAAACAGAACGCCAAAATTAAAGTATAAACTTGCCGGACTGATTGTTGTAAATTTTGAAAAATTCAATTCCAAATTTAGTGCCTGCCCTTTATAGTTTACCTCAGGCATCGGTACATTAGGTGAACTGGCACTGCCCCAATAATGCCCTACTCCAATTTTTATTCCTGCTTTTAGAGGTTTTAATTCTATTACTTCCGTCATATTCACATTAAATCCAATTGAATATATATTTGAATTCCACTGACGCCACGGTGAATTATTATCACTCGGGTCGGGATTGGATTTAATCTGAGGCATCATATATGCAAACCAAATATCAAAGTATTTACCATATTCATCTAAAGAATTCATATTCAATTCGACTTTTGCTGCGTATGATATGTCCGTTTGAATCCCACCTGCATTGATTGACGGAATAAACACAGAGTTTGATAGCATAAGTGATGGAATAAAACTGTTATCAAGTGCTCTTGCCATCGCTGAATTTGACGAATACTGCAACATATAATAGTTATAGGACATTGAATCGAGTTCTTTTTTAATGCTGTCGCAGAATTTGGCTATTTCATAAACCCGTGCAGTATAAACATCTGTATTCTGTGCCTTTAATTCCAATTCGTAGTTCTTGATTCCAAGCTCCACATTCTTTTTCTTCTCCGCCTGCAATCGTTTCTGCAGTTCGTAAAGTTCAGCGTGTATTTGCTCTTCGGATAATGATTCGATTTGAAGTTGCAACTTAAATGCAACATTGAAGAACTTCCGCAGAGTCTTCACTTCCTGTGATGTAATTTCTTCCAACGTAGGTACAGGTAGGACAGCAACAGGTTTTATTTCCCAATATTTCAATTGGGCATCGAGAGTTGCAGCGATTTTATAATAGTCCAAAAGCAAAGATGAATACAGCTCTTCGTTGTCTTCATATTTTTCAAGCTCTGCCTTCGATGGGAATGCAGGTAATTTTACTAATGGTTCGGCAGCAAACATCAATTGTGCAAGTAAGAACACACCAATTACTCCAATAGTTAATCGAAGTATGATTTGTTTGAGAATTTTGATAATCATATTGTTTTACTCACAGTTATTATTACATTTTAGTAGTGAAGTGTTCACTTCAATTACTATGCCAAATGAATTATTCGGTATTTTGACAATAACAATCTACCCTTGTTTTTTGGAGCAGACAATGCTTTTGCTATTTTTGTATGATTATAGTTCACTCCAACCACAAACAACATATATGCAACCTCTACTTTTACTTCACGGCGCACTTGGCTCAAGCGCACAATTTGGTGCACTTGCTTCGCTTCTTTCTGAAAAATTTGATATTCATACTCTTGATTTTGAAGGTCACGGAAAAAATTCAGATGCATATGATCGTCCGTTCAGAATAGAGCATTTTGCTGAAAACGTAGTGAGCTATCTGGATTCTCACGCACTGGGCTCTTGCGATATAGTAGGATACAGTATGGGTGGCTATGTTGCTCTTCACCTGGCTTCAACTTTGACTGAACGGGTAAACAGAATATTCACATTAGCGACGAAATTTCGTTGGAATCCTGAAACGTCTGCCAAAGAAGCGGGATTCCTTGATGCAGGAAAGATAGAAACGAAAGTGCCGAAATATGCTCAATTCCTACAGTCACTTCATGGGGATTCATGGCAGGAGAACCTGAGTGCAACGCGTGAAATGATGATACACTTGGGTGATAATCCGATTCTTACACCTTTGGTTTTATCAGATGTTTCTCAGAGGGTTCGTATCGGTCTGGGTGACCGCGATACAATGGTTTCATTCGATGAGACAGTTGAAGCATACAAGGCACTTCCTAATGGTGAATTGCAAGTTTTCCCGCAAACCCAGCACCCGCTTGAGAAAGTACCCGTCGAACTATTTGCTACAGCAATTACTCAGTTTTTTATATGAGTTCGAATATTTTCGACAACAGCAGAATCATACACTCCTCCATATCTTGACCGCTTCAAATACTGCAATTCCGGCTGCAACACTCACATTAAGTGAATGCTTTACACCATACATCGGTATTTCGAGTGCACCGTCACATACAGCAAGTACTTCCGAATCTATCCCGACAAGTTCATTCCCCAAAACCAACACAAGAGGAAAATCTTCTTCAGTCAATGCATCATAGTCTCGACTAGAATCAGTAATTTCCACTGCAAAAACCTTCCTTCCCTTTTGCTGTAATTCCAGAACTGCATTCACTGCGTTTTGCACGTATTTCCACGGAACGGTATCAACGGCACCAAGTGCGGTTTTTTCAATTTCGATACGAGGCGGTGCAGGAGTATAACCACACAATATTATTTCCGATACAAGAGCGGCATCGGCTGTTCTGAATATTGACCCTACATTATATAAACTCCGGATGTTATCCAGTATAAGTGTAACAGGATGGCGTTTGTTTGCCAGTGCAATTTCCGGTGTAAGGCGGTTCGGTAGAATTTCTGCGTGTGAGAGCTTTTTCATGGATGAATTTGTAGGTTGTAATAACTTGTCTGTTGCTGTTTAATGTCAGGTCAGTTGTTTACCTCCGTGCGTTGTCATGTTATAACAACAAGAAAACAAAGTCAAGGCAGTTGCTACAACTGCCTTTCCGAATATACGCTTAGCAGGAAGGTCGGTTGTAGCAACCGACCTGACCTGAACTGATTTTATAACTTATCAATGCACGGCGGTATACAACCGACCTTCCTTCTAAGTACAAATAGAGAAACACAGTTACAACAACTGATTTGACTAGTTTTTTTATACTTTTATAACATTGTTACACAACGGAATACAATCAGCGTTCACTATATAATGAATACATCTAATCCTGAATAGGCAATTCAACTATAAACGTAGCCCCCTTGCCCTTCCCTTCGCTCTCCGCCCATATCTTCGCACCATGCAATTCTACAATTTGCTTAACGATTGAGAGTCCTAAGCCGGTTGCCGTCTCCCCGCCTGTCGGCTGGGCAGAAAGTCGTTGAAATTGCCCGAACAGCTTGGTCTGATCATCTTCCGTCAAGCCCTGTCCTTCGTCCTGAACTTCAATTCTTGCCGAATTATTATGACGGAATAACCTGACGTGGATACTCTTTCCTGCAGGTGAGTATTTGATAGCGTTGCTTACTAGATTTTCTACCACTTGCCGAAGTCGTTTTGAGTCAGCAACTACATTTACATCTTCAATCTTGCTTTCAATGCGTTGTTGCTTGGCTTGGGCTGCCGAAACATTGGCATAAATGACTGTTCGTATTACTTCCGAGGTATCTATTGTATCAAGTTCGAGTGTCATCGCACCGATTTCTGCAGCAGATGATTCAAGCAAATCTGCGATAAGTCTCAGCATATTCGCAGACGACTCATTTATCATCAGGAGCATATCATAATTTTCTGTTTCGGGTGGTGTTTCCTCTATCAGCATTTTTACAAAACCGATAATGTTTCCCAGAGGGTTCTTCAAGTCGTGAGCCGCAATACCCAACAACTTGGTTTTCAGCTTATTAGCCCGTTCCAATTCAGCATTTTTTGCTTCGGTTATTTCCTTCTCCTTGCTTATCAGAGCTATTTTCCGCTTTGAATCTGAATCGGCAACACTTTGCACAGTGCTTATACTGAGATGCTCATCCTTTAAACTATGGAACTTCTCAAAATGATATAGTGCATCCTTCCATTTTTCTTGTTGTTTATAGACATCACCAAGATTTTTATGAATCCAATACTGATCTACCATAGCACCTGATTTTTCTTTAACCGCAAGCGCACCGAGTAGATATTCCTCAGCTTTTTCGAGGTTATACTGTTTCCATTCAGGAATGGCGAAGAGTTCACCCAGATTACTTCGCCATAAAGCGATAGCATAATTATCCTGCAATTCCACTGCAACCAGCAATGCATTTTCTAAATATTCCAATGCTTTGTCATACTCAGCACAATAGAAACTAACTGTTCCGATATTGCCAAACAGGGCTGCAGTTCTCCGTCTGTCTCCAATTTCTATAAAGATATTGAGGGAACGATGAAAATATTCAGAGGCAAGCGGATAATCACCGTATTTTCTATACACATTTCCAATATTACATAAATGACTTGCAGCATCTTCCATATTTCCTGTTTCTAGCGCAATTGTCTGCGCTTTATCGAAATACTCCAAGGCACGTTCTGTGTCGTCGAGAGCAGCAAACAGAGTACCTATATTACCAAGCGACATTTGAACTCCACGGTAATTGCCGATAGCTTCATGAAGTTCAAGAGCACGATAAAACGAATGGAGCGACTCGACATTATTACCTAGATGCCCAAGAGTGTTCCCTATCGAGTTATGGAGAAATGCCTGCTGTTCTATGTCACCCAACTCTTCATATTTCCTCAAAGCATCTATTGCTACTTCAAGTGCCTTTTCATTATCTCCATGGTAGCGTAAAACTATCGAGTGAATTGATAATGCTCGTGCAATCTGCCGGTTAGCTTCCTCACTGGAACCGGATGCATCCAAAAGTTGAAGTGTTTCATTGATAAGCGGGATTGCTTCGCTGTATGATATGTCTTTTCGCAGGGCGGTAATGAGGTCGTTCAGTGCGGTTGCTTTTTCCAGCGGAGTTTTGGAAGTTTCCACTTTAGCTTGCAATGCTGCAATTTTGTTGTCATCTATAAGCATACACATCTCAAGTAGAATTTTAGTATTTTTATACAAAAATACAGGTTTTACGTAATTTACCCTGTGTTTGCTACAGATAATTCTTGCAAAAAGCGTAGATTTGACAATTCTTAATCATGGACATACCCTAATTCGGAGTTATTTATATGAAACGTCGTACATTTATTCAAACTCTCCTAGCAGCAGCCGGCGGAATAGGTGGAGCTGTGGTGATATTTGCCGAGGATTCTGTCAAAAATGCACGTCAAAACCGGTTCAAAACAGAGAAGTTCAGTAATCAATCATCTTTAAAATTTCTGATTTTGGGTGATTGGGGCGCAGGTGGCAAAATCCAACGGAAAGTTGCCGGGGCAATGCTCCGCAAATCGCAGGAAGATAAGCCACAGTTCATCCTCTCGGTTGGCGATAATTTTTATCCGCGCGGCGTAAATTCTGCCGATGACAGCCAATGGGAAACTAAGTTTGAGGACGTCTATGTTGGTAATGAACTCGAAATTCCTTGGTATGTAGCATTGGGCAATCACGATTACCTTTTGAATCCCGATGCACAAATAGACTATGGCAAGAAAAATTCACGATGGAATATGCCTGCACGCTTTTTTACTTTTTCTAAAAATATCGGAAATACAACTCTTGATTTCTTTGTTCTTGATACAGACAGCATGAAACATGGGAAAGGGGCAGAGCAACTCGTATGGCTTGAGCGTGAACTCAAACATTCGGCTGCACACTGGAAAATTGTAGTCGGACACCACCCTATCCGAAGCTATGGCACACATGGTGAAGAAAAAGTAATGGTACAATCAGTGAAGCCGCTACTCGATAAATACGGAGTTCAACTCTATCTCTGCGGGCATGAACATGACCTTCAATGTATAAAGAATCCCTCAGATAAATTTACGTGTATAATCTCAGGTGGTGGCGGTGGCTCACGGAATACAAGCTATGGAGATTATTCGTTATTTGCAGGGAATAACGGTGGGTTTTGCTATGCAGTTGTAACCAAAGATAAGTTCTATTGCGAATGGTTGAACCCCAAAGCAGAAGTTGTATTCGCACATTCGATTCCACATTTTTGATCCGGAAATTATATTATACCCCCACAGGGTTTCACACAGAGTTTTTTTCTGAATAAAGCCCTTTGGAAATATAATCATACTAATGCACCGCCGGAATTAATAGCCGACATAGCCCGTGCAGCTCCTGTTATTATAAAATGCTCTATGCTATTGCAGGCACGAGCAATTCCTGCTTCAAGGTCACCGGCTTCCTCAGCAGTGAAATTGGAAAGGACGTACTCAACCATACCGCCTGGTTGGAAGTTTTTGCCTATCCCGCATCTCAAGCGCCAAAAATTTGGAGTTCTTAGCTCTTCTATGATGGAGGTAATACCATTATGCCCACCGTCCGAACCGCCTTGTTTTATGTGGACTTTTCCGACAGGGAAGTTATATTCATCCGTTACTGCGATTACTCGCTCGGCAGTGATTATATGGATTTTGGTGAGCTTTGAAACGGCTTCACCCGATGCATTCATATAGGTCGTTGGCTTTACCAAAAGTACAACATTTCGTCGAAGTTTAATTTCTGCTTCCATCCACTGCCCTTTTCCTTCTACGAAAGATTTTCCGTGCTTTTTAGCAAGAGCATCTACAACCAACCACCCGATATTATGGCGTGTCCGTTCGTATTTCATGCCCGGATTACCGAGTCCTACAATTATCCAATCCATTGTTTAGTTGTTATATGTAAGTACTAAGACCTATTTATTTAAATTTTATATGCCCTGTCATTCTGAACGCCAGTGAAGAATCTCCGTGTGCTGCTTAAGCCCTTTATATGTATTGTTTTGCGGAGATTCTTCGGTCTAAGAATCCCTGTAAATG
>CAZGNO010000077.1:0-17315 GCA_964527785.1 uncultured Chitinophagaceae bacterium | reverse complement strand
CTATCAGGAACTCAGTGTGACTTGAGCTCGTTTGTCATGCTGAGCGTAGTCGAAGTGTTCAATTACTTGCCAATTTTTTCAAACAAATAATTTACTTAATTTAATGGTTCGGTTATTTTAGCCCTATCACTTACCGGGACAAAATAAATAGTAATTATCGTATACTGTCATTCTGAAGAAATCTTCAACTGAAGAATCTCCGCAATGCACCACAAAAAAGGACTTAAGCAGCAAACGGAGATTCTTCGCTGCCGCTCAGAATGACAGGATTGAATGTAGCAATTTAATCTGTTCCGGTACTTACTTATTATGCCCCTAATGGGCAATTCGATTTCTGAATGCACTATGAAACAAATAATGTTGTAATATAATAAACAACCAAAATATAACAAATCAATGCACGGCAGCAAACATCTGCATTTACCGGAATATGCACTTCTACGCACAACCTTCTATAATTTTGCCTCCCTTTGCCTCCTTATTTAAATTCAATATAATTTAAAATAATTAAAATATAAAAGAATTGTAACCTTCTGTATAAAACTATATTTTTAGATATACAAATATTTACTAATTCATACAACAACAACTATATAAACAATCGCGCGCGTTTATATACTTGTTTGGAAAAAGTATATTTTTTTTAATTTATTTAATTATATTCTATGAAATCTTTTTTAATTAAATCAGCCGTAGTTCTACTCTTTGGTGTTACTATATTCGGCAATGTAAATGCACAAAATTTCAATGCGAATCTAGCTGCAAAACTACAGCAAACTTTAGATACTCAATTAGCTGCTTTTCCTGATACAAAAGGGGTGTCAGCAAGTGTCTATTACCCGGGGCAAGGTATATGGAAAGGTACAAGCGGAATATCCTATGCCGGACACCCGATTACATCCGACATGGAATTTGGTATTGCCAGCAATACCAAACTGTTTACAGCAGTAGCTGTGATGAAACTAGTAGAAAATAATATTCTCAATTTGAGCGACCAACTCCATGAGTGGTTGCCAAAATACAACAATGTTGATTCTTCAGTCACAATCAGACAACTTCTGAATCATACAAGCGGTATTGCAGATGTATTTACCAATGCATCCATGGCATTTATTGCGGCTAATCCTGCTCATCAATTTACGACCGCAGAAGTAATGGCATATGTTGGTCCAAAACTGTTTAACAAAGGTACCGGTTATGGATATTCTAATACCAATTACGTCTTAGCAGGAATGATAATTGAAAGCGCAACAGGACAGTCCGTCTCTACAATTATTCGAGACAGTATTCTCACTCCCCTTCAATTAGACAGCACATTCTACGATGGGCAAGAAACAGTACTTGGAACTATAGCTCACCCTTGGCAAAACGGTGTAGATGGAATTAATATTTCAAGAACTGCTCTCAATACTTTGGGTAGAAGTTCCGGCTCGATGTATTCGACTGCCGGCGAAATGGCACAGTGGTATCAGGCACTTCTGAGCGGTCAGGTAGTTAGTGCTAATTCCCTTACAGAGATTACCACCTTTTTGAGTCCCGGAAACTACGGCTTTGCGTTTCTGAAAATGTCTCTTTTTGGAAGAACTGTATGGGGACACGGAGGAGTAAATACAGGTTATAAAAGTAGGATGTTCTACGACCCCGAAATGAAAGCTACTGTTTGCGGACTCTCCAATTCGAACCAGTCAGCAATTGACGGAGCAATAACAGGAATGCTTCTTAAAACTCTGCTCGATTACCTTCCTGCATCAGCCGGAGCAATAACAGGTACAACCACAGTATGTCAGGGGCAAACCTCCGTTACATATTCAGTTTCCGCTATTACCAACGCAACATCCTATCTATGGGAATTACCGAGTGGTGCAACCGGAACAAGCGCAACAAACAGCATCACCGTAAATTACGGGGCAGCAGCGGTATCGGGTAATATCACGGTTGTAGGGGCAAATGCCTATGGCAATGGAGTACCATCCACCAAGCAAATCACTGTGAATCCGGTACCGGCGGTAACTGTTTCGGGCGTAGTAGATGTACAGGTAAACTCGATACAACAATATTCAATTCAGCAGATTCCCGGTACGATTACATGGTCGGTATCAGGCGGGATAATCACATCGGGACAAGGCACTAACCAAGTGACAGTGTCATGGGGAGCAGCAGGAGCAGGAAGTATCGAAGCAGCAGTTCTATTGCCAAACGGCTGCACAACATCGCAATCACTCGCCGTAACAAAATACGAACCTGTGACAGGAGTATCGCTTGCCTTATGGCTGGACGCAAGCAAAATAATCGGTGTAAACAATGGTCAGCAATTGCCTTTTACCGCCCCATTCAACGAAGCTCATGCATCGTGGCAAGATGTGTCAGGTAATGGCAGAGGTGCGTATATGGTGGGCGGAAATCAAATACTGATTCCGACTTATTACAACTCAGGTCTCAATACCGTAAACGGACTGCCTGGAGTCACGTTCGACCAGGTGAATGATGCACTGATTGTCAATAATTCTGCTGCCATCAATGCCGGAACTGCAAAAACACTTTTTTCGGTATTCAAAACAGGTGCGGATATTAACGCGAATCAAGTTATATTTGAGTCGGGAAGCGGTGCTGCCGCGCATTCGGGATTCAATATTTACATTTACGGCTCTCAAATCGGCTTTGGAGTTTGGAATGGCAACAATGCAGTATGGATAAATAAACCATGCCAACCAAACACCTCCTATTTAACACAACTTGTCTATGATGGAAGTGCAGGAACTCTCAAAGTTTCGGTGAATAATCAAACTGCAATTACAAACGGAGTTACGCCAACCCTGCCGCAAGGCACGCAGTATAATGGCGTGGGGTCGGCGGTCCAGGGAACAAGGATGTGGATGGGATATTCAAATTCAACGATTGCTTTTCCGTTTGGTGGCTCTATAGCCGAAGTGATGCTCTACAACACAGTTTCACCTGCCGTGCGCTCACAAACATTCTCGTATTTGAATGCAAAGTATGGCTTCGCGTTAGGAGCAAATCAGCTTTTGAAATCAAGCGACGTGGAATCGTCTGAGAGTGATTTCGAAATTAAAGAAGGTAGTTACAATGTTGATATTAGTTCTGATGAATATACTGCCCCAGTCCAAACAATAAGAACTGTAGTAACGCCAAATCCCGTGCAAGACGAAGCGAGAATCAGAATACAATCCGACAAATCAGCCGAAGTAGAAATTGCAGTCTATGATATACTGGGACAGCAGATTATACTCCCAATAAAGGGTGAACTTCGTGAAGGTTTGAATGAATTTACAATTCATACGAAGGATGTGATGACCGGTTCGTACCGAGTAGTTGTTTCAGGTACAAATGTTTATGAAAGTGCTGTAATGGTAATTGTGAAATAGATATTTACAACTGATATTACGCGAGAATAAGTTTAGTTTGAGAATTACCGATATGGTTAAACACATTAAAGCCCGTAGGGATGTCATATTGGTAGAAAGTTGAATCCAATTTACAGAAATCCCGTAGGGATGTCATATCGGTTAAATGATGTTGTCTTTATTTGTTACCGATATGCCGTTCCTACTGAACTATACTTTTGCAATTCCTATTTCGATTTGATTTTGCGTAACGTCTGTTTGTAATCTTATTCTATCGAACGACATAGAACACATTGCTTTACAATTCTTTATTAATCGGCATGATAAATCCTTCGCCCAAAAGCAAGATGCAAAACGTTTCCTTCCGTACATTGGAAGATTTCTTTGAATTTCTGACGGAGGATGAATATGCTGTAACAATGGTTTTGAGGAATATTGTGCTTGGCTGCATTCCCCATGCGAAGGAAAAGTTATCGTATAATGTTCCCTACTATCATGTTCACAAAGCAATCTGTTTTATCTGGCCCTCATCCATATTATGGGGTAAGAAGAAAATCCACGATGGCGTGCGCTTCGGTTTTACGAGCGGGTATTTGATGAACGATGATATTGGATATCTGGACAAAGGTAAACGCAAACAAATCTATTGCAAGGACTTTCTAAGGGTGGAGGATATTGATATTGAATTGCTGAAATCGTATATTTATGCTGCTGTCGCTGTGGATGAACAGTCAGCAAAGAACAAGGCGATTACAATACGAACAAAAGAAAAAGCTAATACTATAACCACGCGACGCAGTTCACGGCAAATTGAAGAGTAGTCATAATTTACATACATACATACGCACTCTGTGATGCCCTCTTGGTTAATTTCGAGAGGGCATTTTTTTTATATAGAGTCTAATAGTAATATACAATTTGGAGCATTTATGTCAAGGCAGGCGCTACATCTGCTTTCGGCTAAGCTAAGCATTACCGACAAGTTGCATCACACTTACCCGTTGAAGTGTTCAATTACTTGCCATATCATATTATGGGTATTAATTTCGACGATTATTTTAGTCCTATCACTTATAAGGGTATTGTTTCCGTTTCAATCCAAATCATAAATAGGGAACAATTCCCCACCTCCACCGTATATACCTTGATTAGCAACAATTTCTCATGCTCATAAATATAATTTCAAGGCGTAACATCAATCATTACAATAGAATGCAGCCATCATCCAAATACATTAACAAATAAAATCACCATACAAGTGAAACAGAAACCGTTCACGAAAGTTATTACAGTAGAAAATCCAAAGTAACCACAGAATGACACAAAAGAACTCACATAAATCCGATGAACAACTATATGCAATGCTTTTTGGCAGTAGAGCCGAAAAGGAAGTCGGCTTTACGGAATTATATCAACGTCATTCACAGCGAATTTATCAATATTGCCGGCGAATTTGCGGCAGCGACGAGATGGCGAGCGATATACTGCAAGAAACATTTCTACGGTTTCTTAATGTATCGGAATATAAAACAGAGATGACTAATATCTCCGCTTTCTTGCTCAGGATAGCGCGGAATCTCTGCATAGATGCACGTAAAAAACAGAGCCATACAATTTCGTTCGACAGCATGGAAATACCCACGCACGACACATCGCTCGAATCAAAAGAACTCAGACATTTACTGGTGGCGGCACTCGATGCCCTGCCGGACGACCACAAAGAAGCAATCGTATTACAAGCATATAACGGTATGAGCTATCAGGAAATCAGTGATGCAACAAATGTACCTGTATCCACTGTCCGTAATTGGATAGTTCGCGGAAAAAAGAAATTGCGGGAAATTCTCGCACCATATATTCAAGAGTTGGAGCATTAATTATGACAGCCGAAAACCATAACTCAATGTCTGAACTCGTGTATCTGTTCGTAGATGGTGAAACCACCTCTACACAGGAAGAAATACTCTTCAATACACTTGCAGGCAACCCACATTTGCAACAGGAATTGCAAGAAGCGATTTTGATACGCTCTACGTTGGAACAGGACTGCTCTGCTCTCGCAGTGCCACCCGATACAACTGCAGCGATATTCCAAAAAGCGGGATTTGCATTGCCCACAGCCGGTGGAGGAATGACAGCCGTTACATCGTGGGTGGGAAAAACTCTCTACAGTCTGAAATCTGTTGCTCTTCCTGCGCTGTTTACAATTGGCGGTGCTACGCTCGCAACCGCTTATTTTATGTCGCACAATCCAACAGCTAACAGTATTGCCGCAACTGCAATTTCTTCATCTACCTATACCCCGATTGTTTCAACTATCAATACCACCGATGATACTATAAATAATGGTGCATTACTCAATACTTCTCTATTTGATGAAGCACAAGCGGTAAATATCGAAAGGAGTCACGGAGTTCCGCCCACTCACCAATACAGACGCAGAACATTTGGAGTTTCAGATATTCCTCCTTCTTCTGCCTCGGCAAATAGTATCCCGGATGCACAAATGGAAACCGCAATTGATAACGGAGAAACTTCTGATATTGCAGTCAATAATTCAGATGCACTCACTATTAATTCTTCACCTGTCAAACATTCGCCGTTCACACACACCAAATCTGCGGGATTTTCTTCTGATGCACGTTCTATCAGAGATTTCAATACAACTGATGTCCGAGCAGACGAAGCTATCCAAATACCAATTACGGCTTCTCTCCGTGGCTTGATGAATCTATCTACATTCCCGTCAATTACGGACAATCAATTCAGCAATGAATTCAACAATATTGCTGTTTCCGTCGGATATGATGTCAGTAACGAAATACGCATCGGCGTAGAAGGCGGACGGCAATCACTCCGCTATTATACATTCGAGAACGGGAAAAATGAGAAAGCAACGCTCCATACTTCTATGGACTGGGGGGGAGCATTCTATAGACAGACTCTTACGGGTTTGGCTTTTTCGGAATTTACCCCGTATGCACAAATCACACTAGGTGGTACTGTATCAGGTCCTTCAGGTCGGCTACTTACAGGCGTAAGCTGGCAACCGGACAGTCGGATTGCACTCGCGGCGGGTTTGGAGGGTAGCGCATTTTTGTATCAGAAATCAGCAGAATGGTACAGTTTGCGTTCGCTCGGATTTATGTATCAAGTAGAAGTTAAATTTTAAAAATATTTTCAACACACTATTCAATATTAGCTTATGAAAAAAATATTATTTCTTCTTGCATTCGCAATTACCCTTGGTATCTCGGCACAATCATGCCGTGAAATGGGTATTGACCCTTGGGATAAGGGTAAAGGAAATGAAAACCCGATGAATAGCAACAATTTATCAATTGATAAATTAGTCGGTACCAAATGGCAGCTTGTTTCTATAGAGGGCAGTAAACAAATGACCGTCCCAAACGGTAAGTTGATATCTCTTATCTTCGACAGCAAAACTCTAGCAAACGGACTCAATCTTTGTAACGAATACGGCGCGAGCATTATAAGTAATAAGACAGGGGAAATTGATTTTGAAATTGGACTAATTACGCTTATTGCTTGTGCTCCCGCTGATTTACACTCTGAATATCACAATGTATTAAATAAAGTACAAAATTATAGTGCTACAGAGAAAGAACTACGTCTATACTTTGACTATGGTCATCTTGCTGATGGCACAGGTCAAGTCCTCGTTTTTGCTCCGCTCATTGACGAAGGTGGCAGTGGCGGCGAAATAGACATTCGCGTTCAGCAAATGGTAGGTCAGACCTATACACTCTATTCATTCGAGAATGCTGGAGTAGAGGAAATACTCACTGACTCAAAGAACTGCACAATCGAATTTGTGCCGAAAGTAAATTCTGCAAAAGGATATGCGAATATTCAAGCCGAATGCAACAAGGGCAAGGCAGATTTGACATTTAGCGCAGATTTTGATGTAATGAAACTTGATAACTTTTCGCTCACGGAAATCGCCTGTCAAAATCAAATGACTGCCGACCGTTTCGTGGAGTTCCTAAAAAATACCGCACACTTTGAATACAGCGATTACGGCTCTACACTTACAATCTGGTCTTCGCTTCTTACCTTTGGTGAGTCGAAAATGGTACTCAAAGTAGCTCCCATTCCGATAGAGCAAACTATTGAGATACAAGATACACCTACCACAGGTGTACCGTTCTCTACCTATCCGTCTTTTATGCTATTGGACAGGAAGTTCGACGGTAAGTATATTCAGCTATTCTATCAATACATCGGTCAGAGCGATGATTACCAGATTTCAGCATATTCATTGTTTGAATTTAATTTGAGTATGCCACCGACTGTTGTTATTGATTTGGTAACCGATGGCACAATAAATCAAACAAGTAATAATACGCTTACGCAAAGTTCTGCTCTACTCTCACTTGATGCCATTCGCAATCGCATTACAATCGGTAATCCCGGAACTGTAAAAATGAACATAGTATTACGCTGGAACGGTATGGATATGGGAAGTATTGGTCAGCTCGAAGTTCAACTATAAAATTAAATTTTCAACAATTAATAAAGGTCGAAGTTATGAAAAGAATATTCTTTCTGTTGGCAATTGTCGTGACACTCGGCATATCGGCACAATCCTGCCGTGAAATGGGCATAGACCCCTGGGATAAGGATAAAGGTAATGGCGGAGGTGACAAAACAGATACTACCACCCTGCCAATAGCAAAGTTAGTCGGTACAAAGTGGCAACTGGTTTCTATAGTGAGAAGTACACAAAACGGCTCACAAACAGAAACGCAAATCATTCCGAAAGAGCAATTTATTTCGCTTGCTTTTGATACTCCAAACCATGTAAGCGGGTCGAATCTTTGTAATGCTTACGGTGGAACTGTTACAAGTACTTCAACAGGCGTAATTAAATTCACCGATATATTTTCGACAGAAGCATATTGCGGCGATGGAATGCCCGATACCGAGTATATGATTGGTCTGAACGGTTCAACCACCTATTTTGCTTCCGAAAAAGAACTGCGGATAAATTATAATCATCAAGTTTCTATCCCTGAAAATAGTGGCAACACACTTGTATTTGCTCCACTAACCGGAAGCAGTAACGGCGGTGAAATAGACATTCGTGTACAGCAAATGGCTGGTCGCTCCTACACGCTCTATTCATTTGTAAATGGAGGAGCAGAGGATGTCCTTACTGATGCCCAGAATTGCAAAATTGCATTTATGCCCGATTCTAAAGGCACCGGTACTGCAAATATTATTGCCGATTGCAACAAAGGGACAGCTGACCTGTCGTTCAATGCAGATTATGATGCAATGAAACTCAACAATATCACATTGACCAAAATCGCCTGCCAAAATCAAATGACTGCCGACCGTTTTGTGGAATTCTTGCGCAATACCGGACACTTTGAATACAGCGATTACGGTACTACACTCACAATTTGGTCTTCACTGACTACATTCGCTGAGTCGAAAATGGTTTTGAAGGTTGCTCAAGACCCTGATCCGCTACCTTCCGATACAATTCAAATACAGGAGACACCTGTTACCGGTGTTCCTGCAAATACCTACCCGATGTTTTATCTGACGAACTTGGTATTCGACGGAACAAGTATCAATATCAGCTACAAGTATGGAGGCAGTACTGACGATTATCGTATTTCTGCATACTCGCTCTTTGAATTTAACGAAAGTAACCCGTCCAAGATGTTCGTAGATTTGGTAACCGACGGAGGTTCTAATCCGTTTAGCAATATGACACAAGGCGAGACAACAATTTCACTTGATGCCATTCGCAGCCGTATCTTAACTGCCAGCCCCAATAAAACAAAAATACTCCTCAGATTCCGCTGGGATGGTAAGGAAATAGCACAAGCAAACATTACTGTTTAACATTTTTTTTAATTTTATTTTACAATTTTCAGAAAGTATAATTATGAAGAAAACATTTTTCCTTTTGGCAATTGCCATAGTTCTTGGTTTAACGGTGCAGTCGTGCCGTGAAATGGGTATTGATCCATGGGATGGCGGCGGTGGTAACGGAGACGGAGACCCTAAGGATACCACTCATATCCTCCCTATTGAAAAGTTGATCGGCACGAAATGGCAACTTACAGCAATCTCTTCTACAAATTTGGATGGCTCTGTAGAGACAACAACCATTAATCAACAAGAGCATTTTATTTCGCTTGCTTTTGATGCTGCTACCCGTGTTAACGGTTCGAACATTTGCAACGGTTACAGTGCTACAGTGCACAGTGCGGCTGACGGTTCAATTAAATTCACTGATATTTTTTCGACAGATGCATATTGCGGTCCAGGACTGCCCGATGCTGAGTATATGAACGGATTGAATCATTCGACAACCTACACCTCTACAGGAAATGAATTACGTATTAATTATTCTCCAGAAGTGTCTATACCAGAAATCGTAAACCGTACACTGGTATTTGCACCGCTTACCTCAGGCAATAATGGCGGTGGCAATGGTGGCGATAATATTTCACCGGAAGCTCAGATGCGTATCAAACAATTGACAGGTCGCGGCTTTACACTCTATTCATTCGTAAATGCAAATATGGAAGAAGTATTGACCGATTCAAAAAAATGCACAATTGAATTTATGCCCTATAATGCTGTTGGAGGTTTTGGAGCAAACGGCACTGCAATAATACAAGCAGAATGTAATACAGGCAGTGCAAACTTGTCGTTCAACGACGACGCTACGGAAATGAAGTTGGATAATATTTCAATGACCAAAATGGCTTGCGAAAATCCTGCTACTTCCGACCGTTTTGTAGAGTATTTACGCAATACCGGAAGATTTGAAGTATCAGACAATGGTACGACGCTCACTATCTGGACTTCTCTTCAGACCTTTGCAGAATCTAAAATGGTACTTAAAGTTGCAGCGAATGACCCTGTACTGCAAAACCTAATCGAAATACAAAATACACCTCCGGCAGGTGTACCGACAGGTACATATGACTCTTTCATTCTGAACGGTTTGAAAAATGACGGGAAGTATATCTATCTTTCCTATTCCTATAACGGTAAAACAGATGACTACCGTATATCTGCCTATTCAACTTTTGAATTCGGCAATACCATGTTATCAACTGTATTCGTAGATCTTGTAGCCGACGGAACTGCCAATCCGCTTAGCGTAATCACGAACGGAGAGGCAACATTGTCGCTTGACGCTATTCGCAGCCATAGAGCAGCAACTAATACCGGTTCTGTGCTTACCACCATTATATTCCGCTACAAAGGAAACACCGTGGGTCAGGCGCAAATTACACTGTAAGTCGGCACCGAAAATCACCACGGGTATGGTTCTCTATTGCCCGTTTTTAAAAGACACGAATCCGGTAATCTCGGGCTCGTGTCTTTTTGTATGATTGGGTATGTGATTACAACTAAACAAAAGCAGAATATTTCAATCCTAATCCTTCCATAATGCAATTTCGATGGGTTTCATCCACTCATGCAACTCATGCAACTCATGCAACTCATGCAATAACGAATTCTTACAATCGTATAGTGAGCAGAGTTTAAAACAATACATTAATTGTTGCGTAACAGCAGTTAATGACCATAAAAAAACAATGAGTAATTGAAACTTTTTTCTTTGCTTGTTCGTATATACCCATACCAACGATTTACTAACAGGTTCTCATAATTCTCCGACGCATTATGCCCCTATCTACCGGAATTACGCATTAGTAGCTTTGCAACAATCCATGCAGAATGCTGCAAAGGTATTCCGTACATATACATTCCAAATCCGACTTGGTGTTTGACAATAGACAGACTCCCCTTTCTATCGTTCGATTCTATCAGTAAAAGTATAGAAATTGTAACTCCACTGCAATTAAAAATACTTGTACAATACGTAGAACTGTTATGAATCGGGTGATGCAGGGGTATATAATTCCAATTTTTTGTTTTGTTCAACTTATACAAAGGGAACAGAAATGAGAACCAGATGGATTATTCTCGCATTCGCCATTATCCTTGGCGTATCGGTGCAATCGTGCCGAGAAATGGGCATAAACCCATGGGATAAAGTTGGTCATGGGGATGGAGATAATGATACCTCAAAAGCCAAATTGACGCTAGAGCAATTGGTCGGCACAAAATGGCAGCTTACTTCTATAGTAAGAAGTACTCAAAACGGAACGCAGAACGAAACGCAAATTGTTCCTAAGGAACAGCATATATCTCTTGCGTTTGATTCGCGTGCGCAAATAAGCGGGAAGAATATTTGTAATACATACAGTGCAACTATTCTAAGAACTAAAGACGGTGGAATTGATTTTACCAATATCGTTTCCACAAAAGTATATTGTGGCGACGGATTGCTCGACGGTGAATATTTGATAGGACTTGACGGAGCGTTTTCCTACTCGGCTACCGGAAAAGAACTCCGCATTTACTACAGACCGGAAGTGTCTATTCCCGAAATTGGACTACGAACACTTGTCTATACTCGTCTCACAAGCACCTCTGAAGCAGATGCCATTATTAAGCAATTTGAAGGTCGCAGCTTTACCCTCCATTCTTTTGTGAATGCAAATGTTGAAGAATTAGCTAATTCAAGAAATTGCACTCTTTCGGTCAAACCTGTATATTCTACTTTTCCTCGCAGAGGTTATGCATCTATCCTTGCAGAATGCAACAAAGGCAAAGCTGATGTATTCTTTAGTGATGATGCAAAACAAATAAAGTTCAATACTTTTATTTTGACCAAAATGGCGTGTCAAAATCAAGTGCTTGACGACCGTTTTGTAGAATTCTTACGTAATACGGGAGCATTTGAGTTTAGCGATAACGGTGCAACTCTCACAATTTGGAGTTCATTACAAACCTTCGCCGAGTCGAAAATGGTTTTGAAATTATCTCCGCCGGTTGTACCGCCCCCTTTAATTGAAATTCGAGAAACACCGTCATCCGGTGTTCCTATGGGTAATTATCCGTCGTTTACTCTAACGGATAAGAAATTTGACGGGAAATACATCCATCTCTTCTATCAATACAATGGTAGAACAGAGGATTACCGTATTACTGCCTATTCAGCGTTTGAATTTAACCCGGGTTTTCCTCCGTCAGTCGCAGTGGATTTGGTAACCGACGGTTCGCCTAACTCGGTAAGCAGCGTAACGTCCGGCAGCGCGCTGCTAACACTTGATGCTATCCGAAAACGCATCATAATTGCCAGCCCAAGCCCTACCAAAATGATTGTAGTATTGCGGTGGAACGGGCAAATTATGGGTGAGGTGGAAGTACTGTTGTAGGGGTTTTGGGTTTTAGCCCTATTACAAATAAAAGACACGAATCCGGATGTGCCGGGTTCGTGTCTTTATGTATGGATTTTAACAACTGCTTTGATTGTAACTATGACGTCAGGTTGCCATAGTATAAGAAATAAAATTTGTATATTAATGTGAATTGCACTAATTTTGCATACTATGATTAGCATACCACGCAAATATTACTAATAATATGAACGCATTTATTGAAGAAAATACTGTCATACAAAATTATCAAACGGTTGTCAAACAAGGGAATGGAACGAAAGATGCGATAAGCCGTTATTCTGGTTTGAAAAGTATTTTAGATAATACTCTCTATAATGGTAGTTGGTTCGAAGTTGACACATCTATTGTTTCTGAAAACAAAAGTAATTTTAATTTCATTGATTTATTCTCTGGTGCCGGTGGTATTTCAGTAGGAGTGAGGAGTGCCGGTTTTAATAAAATTGCAAGTGTGGAGATTAACAATGATGCTTCTAATACTATACGTAAAAATTTTCCTGAAAGCATTCATTTTGAAATGCCAATTGAGAATCTTTCAGAAAACAAACTTAGTAATATACTAGATGGAAAAAAAATTGACGTTATTTTTGGCGGACCTCCGTGTCAAGGATTTTCAGTAGCAGGGCTTAGGAATCCAAATGACCCCCGCAATCAATTATTTAAAGAATATATAAGGATCGTAAGGCATATTATGCCCGAGTATGTTGTTTTGGAAAACGTACCGGGAATTCTTACAATGGAAAAAGGGAAAGTCTATCAAGAAATCATCAGGCAATTTGCTGATATTGGATATCCAAATATGTCAGTTCGTATTTTAGAAGCAGCGACTTTTGGTGTTCCTCAACTACGAACCAGAGCAATCTTTATAGCCAATCGCTTAGGTTTGGGAAACCCATATCCTAAAGAGATTTTTAATAAACAAAATTATAAATCAATGAAAAGTGCAATAGATGATTTAAAGGCAGTCCCAAGATTTGGATTACCAAATCATGAATGGACGCAACATTCAGAAGAGTACGAAGCACGGATTGCACAAGTTCCACACGGAGGGTCACTTTATGATACGTTTAGAGATGCTTTTAAACGGCAGTACCCAAATGTACCTTCGATGACATGTAAAGAAAACCATGGTGGTTGTCATATTCACTACGAGTTGAATAGGGTAATTTCGGCTAGAGAAATGGCTCGGCTGCAAACTTTTCCTGATGATTTCATTTTTACCGGGTCTTTCAAGAAAGTCTATTGGCAAATAGGTAATGCTGTTCCATGTCTTTTAGCAAAACATATAGCGTTAGCAATAAAATCCGAACTAAATCGAATCACTGCTTAATGAGTAAGTTCAATTCATCTCTCCATTTTTCAATATCGTACCACCCACAGCCAATACAGCCCTCCTCAGCTGCTTTGCCAACTTTGGGTATATTCAATGCCCATTCTTCATTTCCTTCATAAAAAAAATTAACACCAAAAAGAATCCCCCTCTTTCCTGTTTGGAAACAGTTTCTACAAACTTCCCTTTTTTGTAAATTTCTTTGATTATCAAGTAGTTGAAACTTGTTTTTAACTTCGCCATTATCCATATCTTCATGGTTTTCAGTTCTTGTTTCGGCATCCCAGCGAATTTCCGGAAATTTATGATCAGGTATAAGCCCCCTACGGTTCGCTTTACTTAATTCATATATATTCAAAAATTTCAAAGTTTTCATTGCTCTATCTTTAAAATTTTTACTCATCGTTTCATAGCCCGTTTGGACTCCACGTGGTATCGGAACTAATAACCTTTCAGTATTTCCTCCGACTCTTCGAGTAGAGATAGTGTATCCCATATCCTTAATATCTTGTATTCTTCGTTGAGGATTGTTATTTCGCGGAAAATCACTAGTCCATCTAAGTGTAGAAAGTGCATCAAAAAAGGGTTTAGTAACTATTTTTTTGCTAAATTCTGTATTCCAAAGTTGTATTTCAGATTCAATCCAACTTATAACAGTTGATTTTGTGAAAAAATGCTTGATAGATATTAGATATTCCGCTAATTCTGCTTCTGATTCTATAAACAATCCGCCTCTTCTATAAAAATATGGTATAAGTCCTTTCCATTCATAGTTTGAATCAAAATGAAAAATTACTTCAACATAGCTTTCGGATGCCTTTGAATGTTCAGAAATTTGATGGGCTATGATATTATGGTTTTCTAGTAGCTCTTGCACTTGTGGTAATTGAATTGACATTATTCAGTAATATCCTTAATTAGTTCTAGAATAGATAAATCAAGTGCTTTTGCTATCTTATTAATATTCACTAATGTAATATTCTTCTCTCCGCGTTCTATCATGCCGATGTATGTTCTATGGAGATTAGCTCTAAAAGCTAATTCTTCTTGTGAAAGTCCTTTTTCTTTCCTTTTTTCACGGACAATTTCACCGAACGAAATTAAAATTTTGGTTTTTTTTGCCATATTTTTTTATCAAAATTAACAATTGGATTTGATCTGTACTACATACTATAGTTAGCATTACTTGTTGTCAATTGTTATTGCGATAAAATTCATATTCCTAACAACACATTCTTAACTGTATTTACATCAATATTTTACAGTGCTTCTACGGAAGATTACAAAGATTTCTCTTTTCTCTCCCACATCCCCACTAATTCCCTTTCCCGCTCCACTGTCATGCTCTTCCCCATTGCCTTTTCCGTCGTCTCCTGCTCAAGCAGCCACAAGCGAATATCCTCCACAGTATCCGACAATCTACAATACAGCAATCCCTCTCCAATTGCCTTTTCGCTGCTGAAAATCCTATTGCTCCATGCCTCAGGAACCCATAACGGCAATTCACGATATGGAACAACTTCGTTTTCCAAAAGAAATTCCTCGCTTACCGGTACAAATTCATGTTTCCCTTCATTGCTGCCTGCAAAGCACGCCTTGAGCACATCACCAAACGTTATTTTCCGATCACCATCGGCATTATAGACTCCGGTAGCACCATTCTCCACCATCAGTACAATCCATTCCGCCAAATCACGTACATCAATGAATTGACACACCTGCTCCTGCGCATCGGGTACAAGCACCTTCCCGCCCTTCATCGCACGGTTCACCCAATAGGCGAATCTTCCGCTCCAGTCATTCGCTCCGACAATCAGACCGGGACGAATAGTAAGTACGCGCCCCGGCATAGCAGCTTCTGCTGATTGCTCGCAGAGATATTTTAGTGCTCCATAGGTAACAGTGGTGATTTCTTCTGTTGTCGTGTCGGTGAGTTTGCTAACCGGACTGGATTCATCCATGACACCCTCATTATCTTCATACACCGAAACGGACGAGATGAACACATACTGTTTCACGTTTTCAGCAAGAAGCCGCGCAGACATTTCCACAATACGTGGTACATACCCGCACGTATCAATTACCACATCCCATTTCCGTCCTTCGAGTGCTGATAAATCACCGTCACGATTGCCTCGCAATTTCTCAATATCCGGAAAATCGTCCGGGAAATGAATCCCACGATTGAACAACGTTACGGTATGTCCATGCTCCAGTAATGTGCATACAAGATGCCGACCGAGAAATATTGTCCCTCCTAAAATCAGTACATTCATACTTTTTCATCCCCCGAAAAAAAACAAGAAAACAACGATTTGACCGTCCAAACGCTGAAACAGACAGATAAGTTTCGTTAAATTTTACTTTTTACAGCTATCTCAATGAAAACAATTCTTATATTTCCGCTCCTTTGCGTGATGTTTCTATCATGCAGCGCAGAAGAGCCACATTCCATTCCATCAAAGAAAGGCAAAAAGATGAATAGTACTGCTCAAACCGATACTGCAACATTCGGAGCGGGATGCTTTTGGTGTGTAGAGGCGGTGTTTCAAAATTTGGACGGCGTTGAATCCGTACATTCGGGCTTTTCCGGCGGGAATTCACCCAATCCTACCTATAAAGAAATATGCACGGGCACAACTGGACACGCCGAAGTATGCCAAATAGTCTATAATCCCCAAAAGGTAAGCTATGAAACACTCCTCGAAGCATTTTGGGGAACGCATGACCCGACAACATTAAACCGTCAAGGAAATGACGTAGGAACACAGTATCGCTCCGTGATATTCTATCACAATGATTCACAGAAAAAAACTGCCGAAGAATACAAAGCACAATTAGATAAATCCGGCACTTGGGACAAGCCGATTGTAACCGAGATTGCGGCATTTTCAAAATTCTACCCCGCAGGAGATTACCACAATAATTATTATAATAGAAACGGGGAGCAATCCTATTGCCAGTTTGTTATCCGTCCGAAGGTGGAAAAATTCAAGAAGCAGTTTAAAGATAAACTGAAGAAGTAATTTATTAATTTGCAATTTAAGTACTGGGATAGAATTAATTGAAAAATCAAAGTGCTGTCATTCTGAGGGATTCTTAGACCGAAGAATCTCAGTTTAGCGGCTTTTTGAGGAATCAAAAAATGCCCTAAAAAAAGAAATTAAGTTCAGATGATAAAGAAATAGGTAAGTAAGTGCTGAGACAAAAATAATTGTTGCGGTAAATATCCATAATTTGGTAAGTAATTGAACCCTTCGACGCGCTGTAAATGACATCTCTTACATAGCCCGTCATTCTGAGTGCAACGAAGAATCT
>CAZGNO010000076.1:0-17327 GCA_964527785.1 uncultured Chitinophagaceae bacterium | reverse complement strand
TTTGTTGTTGATAAGGTCTAATCAATATAATCTTGCGTAACATCAGTTATTAAATTAAATGTGCTGAATAACAATAGAACAACGCTTCTTCCGTACCAATTATTCAACGAAATAAACACACGTATCACAATATCACAAAGGGAAACACAATGAAACGAATCCATGATAAAATTGATAAGGAAAATAAACCTACAGTCGGCGAAAATTACATTCTAAAACTCGAAGGTGAAGACCTCTATTCTGCTGAAGTTATCGAGTACAAAGGTGGCTGTTGGGCGAAAATCAAAGTGAATGAACCACTTCATCCCGAATATAGTTCATACTACAAAAATGGGGATATATTCGATGTGAAAATCGCAACCTATCAGTTTGAGAATATCGCTTAATACTTTCACCTAACGCATGACAATTCTTGACCGCTACATTCTTCGGCAATTCATCTCCACGCTGATATTCAGTTTGTTTGCGTTGTGCTTGATTTTCCTTGTGGTTAATCTTTTGGAGAGTTTGGATAATTTCCTGGATAAGAAAGCATCAGTTTGGGTTATAGCAGAATACTATCTGCATTTTTTTCCGGAGATTCTCAAACTGCTTACCCCTGTAGCTGCACTGATTTCAAGTTTGTTTTCCATCGGACGGCTTTCAACAGCTAATGAAATTACTGCTATGAAATCGGGCGGAATGAGTTTGCAACGGTTATTGCTTCCTGTTTTTTTTGTGAGTATTTTATTAAGTTGCGGACAGCTTTATTTTAACGGGTGGGTTGTTCCTGTCTCCAATGGCAAGAAAGCGGCTATTGAACGTAAGTACTTGCAACGCGGCTCTGATTCTAAAACCGTTTACAATCTTTATTTTCGTGACGAGCCACTCCGTAATGTGATTATTCAGCTCTACGACGGAACAAAAAAGTCCGGTACAAGCGTTGCTGTAGAAGAGTATTCTAATGAGTTCATACCTCAACTCACGAAAAGAATTGACGCAGCAAGCATAGAGTGGGACTCGACACATTCAGCATGGAAGGCGTTTGATGTTATTGAACGCAACTATACTCCCCAAGGAATTACGTTCAAACGCAAACCTAACGGGGCAATAAACATCAAGCTCACTCACAGTCAAATTGTGCAGCTTCAGCGTTCAACCTCCGAGATGAATTTCGATGAATTGCATTCATATATAAATTTACTTGCTCACGGTGGCAAAGATGTCCGTACTCAATTAATTGACTATTACGGGCAGTATGCGTTCCCGTTTGCGAGTGTGATTGTGGTGCTGTTCGGCGTACCATTTGCATCAGTCCGAAAAAAATCGGGGATGGCAGTGAATATTGCAGCAGCGATGGTGATAAGTTTTTGCTATCTTGCATTTACGAAAATCGGTCAATCGCTCGGTGCACCGCTTGATATTGATGCCGCACTCGTGGGTTGGATGCCGAATATCCTGTTCTTTATGGTTGCTATCGGTAATATTATCCGAACTCCGAAGTAGTCTTTTCAATTAAAATTCCTACAAAAACATGACAACATTCCCTATTACAGACGAGTATATCGAACTTTGCAGATTGCTCAAAGCAGCAGATTTATGTGCATCCGGCGGCGAAGCAAAATTCGTGATTGCCGACGGCTACGTAACCGTAAACGGCGTGGTGGAAACACGCAAACGCTATAAAACGAGACCGGATGATGTGGTTGAGTTTGAGAATAAAACCGTTAAGGTTGTGAAACAATCCTCTTAACTATTTAAATTACAATCAGATTTCACGGTTAAAACCGTGCGCTGTACATCAGAAAATATAAATTCCCTTACGCTACAAATTACATAATGGTACATCCAAACGCCTTAGACCCCGAACGCCTGATATTGATTTCCGAAATGCTGATCGAGGCATTGGACAGTATTATTACAACGCACCGTCATGCTGACAAAGAGCTTCAAACGCTGCTTAGAACCAATGATATGTCGAGTATCGAAAAGGAATTTCTCGTTGTAACGCTCTACGATATGCTCAGGAATTTGCGATTGCTTCAAGCGATTGCCCAAACACCCGGCTTTAATTCGTATGTATTTACAGCATGGCTTGCCCTGCGGAATTACCCTGCGAATTCTAATGTTATTCCTGAACACTTCGAGGCAATGCAAGCACGGGCAGAGGAACTTTCCAAAAACCGTGCGATGCGGTATTCAATTCCCGACTGGCTAGATACACTCGGAGCAAGTGAACTGGGCGAAGAAGCATGGACACGTGAAATTGCGGCTCTGCATACTGCCGCTCAACCTGTTATCCGTACAAATCTGCTCAAAACAACTCGTCAGGAGTTACTTCGTAATTTTAAGACGATGCGTATTGAAGCAAAGCCGCTTGTTGATCTTGAGTGCGGTATTATTTTAGGTTCGTCGGCAGGAATTTTCAAAACAAATGAATTCCAAGACGGTCATTTTGAGATGCAAGATGCAAATTCGCAAATGATAGCTCCGCTTACCGGGGTAAAACCAAAAATGAGGGTGATTGATGCCTGTGCCGGAGCCGGAGGAAAAACCTTGCAACTCGCACAAATCATGAATAACAAAGGGAAAATAATTGCTCTGGATACTTCCGAGAAAAAACTTGAGGCATTGCGAGAGAGAGCTGCACGGGCAGGAGTTTCGATTATCGAACCGCGTCAGATAACCTCCACCAAAACTATTAAACGGCTCAAAGAAAGTGCGGATATAGTATTGATTGACGCTCCATGTACGGGTTTAGGCGTTCTGCGCCGTAATCCCGAAGCGAAGTATAGTTTGAAACCTGAGCAAGTGGAATCACTGCACAAACAGCAGCAGGATTTACTTGTTTCCTATTCCCGGATGACCAAGCAAACAGGAACGCTTGTCTATTCTGTATGCAGCATCCTTCCATCGGAAGGTGAAGCGCAAGCACGTACATTTGTAGAAAGTCATCCTGAATGGCGGCTTGAATCGGAACGCAGATTTAGCCCTGCTACTGATGGGTTTGACGGGTTTTATTTGGCATTGTTTAAACGGAATGAACCTGTTCAAGTACAAAACACTGCAAAAAACCCTTGAAGGATAGGACGTATTATATATTCGCCAATTCTTACCTTACAAAAAGATAAAAAAGTGTTAGATTGTACTTCTCGAAATACCTGAGAAGTATGATTAAGTAGTAGGACAGATTTAGCAAAAATTACAGCTTTAAAAATGGTAAATATTTAGATGTTTCGACAAACTCAACATGACAATCAAGTTATGTCACCCTGAGTTCATTGAAGGGTTCAATTACTTACCAAATTATTTATACTGTTTATGTACAATAATTGTGTCCTTTTACTTACTAATTAGTTTTAATCCGTCAATACATTTATGCTCATCTCTCGTTCAATCCTCGCAGAAGTATGCCAAGAACTACGATTAGCTGACAAAAGAATCGTCTTTACGAACGGATGTTTCGATATACTTCATTCAGGGCACGTTGCCTATCTTGAGGTAGCCAAAAAATTTGGTGATATATTGATAATCGGACTTAATACCGATGCATCCGTTCGCCGGTTGAAGGGTGAGAGCCGTCCGGTTAATTCCGAGAACGACCGCGCCATTGTCATCAATGCGCTTAAATCTGTAGATTATGTTGTTTTGTTCGACGAGGATACGCCGCTTGAACTCATTAGTTTGCTTTTACCTGATGTACTGGCAAAAGGCGGGGATTATACTCCCGATACCATCGTAGGGGCGGATGTTGTACGTCAAAACGGTGGGAATGTAGTTGTTATTCCACTCGTAGCAGGAAAATCTACAACCGCAATTATTCAAAAGGCGCAAACTACCTGCTGATAAATTCCCAATGAAAATTCCCGAACATATCATCGAACAGGTACGGCAACGCTCCGATATTGTCGAAATTATCGGCGAATCTGTCCAATTGAAAAAATCAGGACGGAGTTTTGTGGGGTTGTGTCCTTTCCATGCAGACCGCAAACCGTCAATGAATGTTAGCCCTGACTTGCAGATATTCAAATGTTTTTCGTGCGGTAAAGGCGGGAATGTATTTACCTTTATGACCGACTTCCACCGGCTGACGTTTATTGAGGCACTAAAGTCGCTTGCTGCCCGTGCCGGAATCGTTCTTCCCGATGAAGACAAAACTGACTCTGGAGAGTATAATCGTATTGATTCAGCGTATAAAACGTTGGTTGCCGCTTCTAAATTCTACTCAGCTACTCTCGCAACTTCCGATGGGAAAGACACCCTCAAGTACTTTCAAAAACGTGGATTTCAACAGAAGCTAATCGAAGAATTTGCACTAGGGTATGCACCTGATTCATGGACATCCTTGCTCGCAGAGCTAAAGAAACAGGGCTATTCAGAATCTGCTATGGAAGATGCAGGGCTTATCCTTCGCCGTGATGACAATAAAAACCCTTATGACCGCTTCAGAGGACGGGCAGTATTTGCTATTCATGATGTTTCAGGGCGTGTTCTTGGCTTCGGTGCGCGGCAAATGAAAGACGATGGACAGGCAAAGTATATCAACTCGCCCCAATCGTTGGTTTATGACAAAAGTAAAGTTCTCTACGGACTTTTTCAAGCGAAACAAGCAATTCGCTCGCAGGAAAATGCCATTCTTGTAGAAGGGTATGCCGATGCTCTTACACTACATCAGGCAGGATTTCGGAATACTATCGCTTCGAGCGGTACATCACTTACCAAAGACCAATTGCATTTACTTGCCCGCTATTGCAAGAAAATATATATCGCCTACGATGGTGATACCGCAGGTACAAATGCTGCGGAACGTGGACTTGAACTTGCTGTTGAAGAGGGCTTTGAGGTAAGAATTATTACTTTGCCGACCGGTGAAGACCCTGACAGTTTTGTCAAAAAAAATGGAGCAGATGCTTTCAGAGTATATATTCGTGATTCAGTTTCATTCTTGGATTTCAAAATTGCACAGATGACAAAGCAAAATCTTTTGGCAACTCCATCCGGTAAAGCAGAAGCTATTCGAACATTAATACAAACAATCGCTAAAGTTCCCGATGTATTACAGCATGACTTTTTAATGAGCCGTGTAGCAGATTCACTCCGGCTAAGCGAAGCCCAGCTCCACAAAACATACGACGAACTAACCAAAGCGAGAAAGATACACAGTAGTAAAAATACACGCTCACAACAGACCGCTGAACAGCAGAACGCTAATTTACCCGTCCAAACAACATCTGCGCAACAGGAGAATGTCTCAACTGCAATTGCACCGACTATAACTGCAAAAGTACCACAGCAACCGCTTCTTCCCGAAGAAAAAGAAGTATTGCGGATTGCACTTACAGTACCGAATGCACTCAAGTATATGACCCAGCAACTAAACGTAGTAAGTACTCTTTTTTTTACAGAATCGGCTCAGCGAGTTTTTGCTCTAGCGGAAACTGCATTACAAAATGGGGCGAATGATATATTTCACGCCCTTAACGGGCAGCAGCAATCAATACCTGAGGAAGATTTACAATTAATCATGGAAATAGCAATCCGTCGTGAAATGCCCAGTGAAAAATGGGCGGATTTTAAGATAGATGTTCCTACCGAAAATGCTCGTCGAGTATTGACTGATGCACTCTTTAAAATTCAAATACGAAGCATTGAACGCGAAATGAGTGCTATCCAATCTCAAATTAAAATGGCATCAGGGGATTTGCCAAATCAACTGCTTACTCGACTGATAGAAATAACTGCGCAGAAGAAAAACATCACTGATAAACTGAGTAATTGAGGGTATTCTTATTGCTCTGTAGCAATATCAGGTATAAGCAATTGAATAGTAACTTTTTATGCAGATAATTCTGTTTGCATCCTATACATTATATTACAATACAATACGACAACTTCCCGTTACTGAAACCATTGCAAAGATATTTCAACGATGTAATTGCAACTATTATTTATATCTCAATAAGCATCGTTAGCATTTATGAAATTAATACTTTCTATATTTATACTTCTTTACTCCTACACAGCAGTATATGCCCAACCGCCTACGATTATTTCCGGTGTTATTAACTCCTATGCAAAAGTTACCTCTGTAGATTACTGTTCAAAAACACTTGGAGTAACCACTACCGCGGGTTTTGCCGTCGGCGACAAGGCAATTATTATTCAAATGAAGGGAGCAGGCATTGATACCGCCAACTCATCCGGTTTCGGGGATATTACTTCCATTAACGAAGCCGGGAATTTTGAGTTTGTAACCGTTGAATCCATTACTGCAAATACTATCAAACTAAAATATCTACTGGTACAGAACTACAATCCTAACGGTGCTGTGCAGCTTGTTCGTGTACCACGTTATATTACGGCATGGGTACAGGGTTCGCCTCTTACTGCTCCTGCATGGGACGGATCAACAGGCGGTGTGCTGGCATTAGAGGCATCGGGTGCTGTGGATATAAACAATGGCAGCAGCATTACTATGACCGGCAAAGGATTTAGGGGAGGTACGCTAAACCCCGGCTCGTTTATCCAATACAATACAACCGAATATAGTTCGGCACTTTTATCAAACAAAGGTGGGGGTAAAGGCGAATCAATTACTGAACCCGATTCGCTTCGTACAGCATCAAGAGGTGCGGCAGCAAACGGTGGAGGCGGGGGCAATCAGCATAATGCAGGGGGCGGGGGCGGGGCAAACGGAGGTGCCGGAGGGATGGGTGGCAGAGAATTTGCCAATTCACCTACTGCTCTTATCAACGGCGGTATCGGAGGACATAAACTTGATTTCAAAGGTAAATACCCAAAAATATTCATGGGTGGAGGTGGAGGCGCAGGGCATCAGAATGACGGAGTTGGAACTGCAGGTGTAGCTGGCGGAGGAATTGTTATTATTAAGTCAGGTGTGCTTGTCGGGCGCGGGAATATCATTGCAGCCAACGGGAATTCACAAACACTAAACTCTATAAATGACGGTGCAGGCGGTGGGGGGGGCGGAGGATCAATTTTTCTTGATGTGGAACGCATTACATCACCTGTACTTATTGAAGCTAAAGGTGGAAATGGCGGGAATGTAAACATTGCTCAACCTCACGGTCCCGGCGGCGGAGGTGGAGGTGGATTGCTTGCCGTCAATTCAACCTTACTCTTAGACAGTATTAATGCCTCATTAAACGGAGGCAATCCGGGTGTTATACTCAATACAACCAACACATATGCTGCGGAAACAGGGCAAACAGGAAGAACAGCAATCGGATTGATAATTCCCGAAGGGAATGCTATTCCTGTTATTGCGCAAGTTGCTAAGGATACCACTATATGTCCGGGCAGCGCAGCATCAATCGGAAAAACGGCAATTGGAGGACGACCACCCTATACGTATTCATGGAGTCCGTCTCTCGGCTTAGACAATTCTACTGCTGAATTCCCAAATGCGTCTCCTCCAGTCAGTACGCTTTATACTGTGACCGTTACCGACAGTACAGGTTGCAAATCATATGCACAAGTATATGTGCGACTTCACGAAAAGCAGATTATTTCGGCCGGAGTAGATACCGCAGTGTGTCTCGGTTCGTCGGTGCAACTACTGGCAAACGGTCGAGGAACTTTTCAATGGACACCCCAAACCGGTCTGAATAATCCATTGATAGCAAACCCCATTGCCACACCGACGCAAACCACAAATTACCGTCTAGTTGTTACTGACAGCAATGGCTGTACAAGCGAAGATAGTATTAATGTTATGGTTTATCCTTTACCCGGTGTTATACTCAGTACCATAGATACTTCGATCTGCGCAGGAGACAGTATCAGTATTGTAGTTAGCGGAACTTCGGGTACAGCCCCCTATACCTATAAGTGGTCACCTTCTTCGGGGGTCTCCGATGTTACTTCTGCTGCGCCAATATTCTCTCCTGCTTCTACATCAATATACACCGTGACAGTTCTTGATGCCCACGGCTGCTCAGTAGATGCGTCAGTGAATGTTCGTGTGAATCAGCTGCCACTTGCTGATGCAGGTACTGACATTGCTGTTTGTTCGGGTGATACTGTAGTACTTTCAGCCAAAGGCGGTATCGGTTTCGCTTGGAATCCATCCACAGGACTAAGCTCTGCCTCTATTGCCAATCCACGTGCCTATCCGAATCAAACAACTACCTATTATCTAACTGTTACAAATCAAAACGGATGCAAGGCGACCGACAGTGTGAAGGTTACGGTTCACCCGTTGCCGTCAATACCGGTACTGACACTTGCGACCGATACAATCTTTTCCTCTGTAAAAACACCTGTCACTCAATACAGTTGGTTTCTAGACGGGGTTCAAATTCCCACTGAAAAGGAACCGACACTTATTGCTGTTGAAAGCGGCAACTATACCCTTTCGATTGTTGATACCAATGGGTGCAGATCCACTTCATTACCGATTGATGTTACTCTCGGAAGCGGAGTATTAACTACAGATAATCTCTGCGCATCTCCCGGAGAAGTTATTGATATTCCTTTACGCTTGCTTTCTGGACAACGTATTGGTCAAACACGTGCAACAGATATTGAGATGTCACTGCGATTCAATGCCTCGATATTGCTACCTCTGGATAAAGATTTTCTTGAAAACAGAGTGGTAAATGGGGAACGAATTATACATCTTCGTGTTCCGGTAATCGCCACCACTACTGATTTATTAAGGAGTTTGAAATTTGCTGTTGCGCTTGGGGATGATACTGCTACGACCATTAGAATTACCGACTATACATCTATCGGTGGACGGATTCGACTCTCGGACAGTGTGAGTAACTTTTGTGTATTGGGAATATGTCGTGATGGCGGTGTACGGCTTTACCGTGCAGACGGGGGGAATGCTGCACTTTCGGTTACTTCTACGTTACCAACTCAACCGGAAGAACATATTACCATTACTACTGTCGAAAATGGGATGACAAAACTCTCACTTATCAATATCCTCGGTCAGACTGTAGCAACACTTCTTAATGATCAACTTCCTATTGGCGAACGAAGTATTGAGCTTGACATTTCGACATTGAATGCAGGTACATATCTGTTAGTACTCCAAACTCCAAGTGAATATATCACCCGAATACTGAATGTAGGGAAATAATCGGATAATGTGACAAGTCTTGGGGCGATGCCCCCAAAAAAAAATAGAACCATACATCAAGTTTATATATTCATAACCACCAAAGCCCCTCCGAACCTATGAGTCCGAAAGGGCTTTGAATTTATTGGTACACGGATGTCATTGAACCGCAAGCTAATTTTTAATAAATGGCTTACTTGGCAAGTCCGTAACTGCGATGTTCGCGGATAACGGTCACTTTGATTTGTCCCGGATATTCCATTTCGTTTTCAATGCGGGCAGCAAGGTCATGTGCAAGCTGGTCAGCATGAAGATCGTCAATGCGTTCCGGCTCGACTATTACACGCACTTCACGTCCTGCTTGAATAGCAAATGTTTTGGTAACACCGTCGAAACTTGTGGCAAGTTCTTCCAGTTTTTCAAGACGCTTCACGTAGTTTTCAACTGATTCACGTCTGGCACCCGGTCTTGCACCGCTGATACTGTCTGCTGATTGAACCAAAACAGCAATTGCACTTTCCATTTCAATGTCCTCATGGTGTGCTCCGATTGCATTGCATACCACAGGATGTTCCTTGTATTTTTTTGCAAGTTCCATTCCAAGCAAGGCGTGCGGACCTTCGATGTCTCTGTCTACACATTTACCGATGTCGTGGAGGATACCGGCACGTTTGGCGTGATTAACGTCCAAACCTAGCTCAACAGCCATAATTCCACATAGAAACCCCACTTCAATCGAGTGATTCAGGAGATTCTGTCCGTAGCTCGACCGATACTTCATTTTACCGACAGCCCGAACAAGTTCGGGATGAATGTTGTGAATACTGAGTTCGAGCAGGGCGTTTTCGCCTACACGAATAATTTCGTCTTCGAGTTCCTTACGAGTTTTATTGACTAGTTCCTCGATGCGCGCGGGATGAATACGCCCGTCAGCCATAAGTCGCTCTAGAGCAACTCGCGCCACTTCTCTACGAAAGGGGTCAAACCCGGAAATAACCACAGCTTCGGGAGTATCATCAATGATGAGATCAATACCGGTTGCTGCCTCGAATGCACGGATATTACGTCCTTCACGCCCAATAATCCGCCCCTTCATTTCTTCACTTGCAATATTAACCACCGATACAGTCGTTTCCACAGAGTGATCGGATGCAGTGCGCTGGATAGCTTGAATGATAATACGTTGTGCTTCTTTATGGGCAGAGAGCTTTGCTTCGTCGCGAACATCCTTGACGAGTTGCATACCTTCGCTTTTTGCCTCATTCACCATATTTTCGATGAGGAATTTACGGGCATCGTCACGAGACATACCCGTAATACGTTCCAAGCGAATGGTTTGCTCATTCGCCAGGTTTTCGATTTCACTCGTTTTTTCACTGAGCATTACTTCAGATGCTTTAACTTGCTCTTGTTTTTTAAGTATTTCTTTTTCTGTTAACTGAACTTGCTTTTCTTTGCGAGTGATAAGTTCAAGTTTATTTTCTACCGCTTCTTCTCTTGATTTAAGTTGTTTTTCCTGGGCTTGAAGTTTATTGCGTTTAACGTTTGAATCTGCTTCAAATTCCTGTTTACGTTTGTGCCATTCTTCTTTGGCTTCGAGCATTTTTTCTTTTTTGATAGCTTTTGATTCTTTGTCTGCTTCATCCAGCATTGCTCGCTTACGCTGTTCGGCATCGGCTATTTTTGCAGCCGCTGCTTTATTCCCCGCAAAATATGACATGCCAAAACCGACGACAAGTCCTACTAAGCTGAGAATTATTATACTTATTTCGTTCATAACATTAAAATCTCCTTCATGTTTTTTATATAGATAATGGGTAATTTGGATACGGATCACACCGTATGTATCAGGCGTTGGAACCTAATTATTTAATACATTATGTGTCCATTTTTTGCTCTATCGGTAATCATTACGATAGACAGAACAGGAATGTGCCGAATAATTATGTCTTCGCACTATGTGAAATTTGATGTAAAAATAAAAAGCCGCGTCACCCTCTCTACGTCGGAAAGATGCAGTAAAAGAACTCTGCTTCACACACGGTGGGGGGCTCCCGATTATATTTTGCTTCCACTGAATCTCACTGTTGAACTTCTCTGAAGTTCGGAGATTTCCACCCTAAAAGGGGGATGAGGCCTGTAATTTATAGCCGGAGAAAGCTTCCCAATGAAATTAAATATCAGTTCTTTTATTTGCGTGCGACAACGAAAGGATGATGCGGCTAAACGTCTGTAAAATTGAATTGTTATTAATCGAACTCTTCTTTTTTTGAAAACAGGGAGAGGAGTTCTGTAGAAAAACTCTATGAAATGATGTAAGGATAAATAAAAATTATTTTTCTTTTTTCCAGCACTGCTCGAGGAAAATGGACATTTTATCTAATTCGTCGGCGATAAAAGTCGCGTCGGAAGCTATTTGACGGCTCGCATCATAGTTTTTTTCTGCAAGATTCAGCGCAGATACCACTGCAAGAGTAGCCGTAGATTGGTCTTGTAGCTTCCCTTGGAGGTCTTGAAACTGCGAATCCACTTCCGCTGCACAGGTGCGAATCTTTTGCTCATCTTCACCTCGCAGTGTGTATTCTTTCCCGCCTATTTTAACTCGTATGCTCTGTATCATTCAAAAGTGTCAATTTTTCGTTGTCTTTATTAAAGTTGTCGTACTATAAAATTACGGTATTCCAACAATCGTACCAACTATTTTCTGTCATTCTCCAAAAAAACAAGAAAATAAAAACCATTCCGATAGATATTCGGAATGGTTGTATAAATCGTAAACAGAAAATTGATAAGACGTTACTTTAGATTCTTTGAATAATGCTCCAAGAATTCTCGTTCATCAGAGGAAAGCGAATCCGTTCCATGTTCAAATATTTTATCCAAGAGAATATTCGCACGGTCTTCATCATTCATCAGATCATAAGCTGAAACGTGACGTGGTGGCGAAGCTACAGGATTATACCCTTGCTGGAAATCTGATTCCACAGGGTGATATTCTTCGTCAAATATCGGGATTGACGAAACGTCACTACCTCTTTTCGGCTTCGATCGTGGCGAGGACTGCATATACATAAATACCGTGAGCAATCCGGCAAAAACACCCAGACCACTTTGAATTGCTAGTGGGAAATATGGCATTTTCATGAGCAAAATTTCTATTGCAGAAACAGTCAGAAATGCAAAGGAAGAAATAAGAATAATTATGTCTCCACGAACATGAAGTCCAAATATATCCACAGATCGCCGTGGAAATGTCCAGAGAAAAAGCGTTAATATATATAACGAAATTGCCTCTGCACCGGCAAGCGGAGTGCCTGTCCCCTGAAACAAGAGAGTATAGCCAACGCCTTGGAACACTGTAACAGCCAGTAAAAAAAGTGGCAAACGACGACGAAACACCATTTCCAATTCTTCACCAAAAAAGTAGAGTGCCATTGAGAGGAGTATCATTCCACCTATACTCGGTGATGCAAACGGATAGGTAAAAATCCGCCAGAATTGAAATTGTTGAAGCACCAGCGACGGATACAACTCAAGGTTCGCGCCAATCATCCCCTTGCTCACGGAATTGAGCAAATATATTACTCCTGCAATAAGCAGGAAACGTTGGGAAAATGAGCTAAATGGACGCATAAAGAAATATTTTATAAATGATGCGCTTACTGTAATGATGATAATAATTCATCAACACGCATCTGTGTTACATTTTCATGAAAATCTTCGTTGATAGCAATCATCGGTGCACCGCCACAAGCACCCATACATTCCACTTCCTCAAGGGAAATGAGTCCGTCCGAAGTGCGTTCATTGTGCTTAATTCCATATTTATGAGAGACATGGTCGTAAATTGCCTCACCGCCTCGAAGCATACATGATACATTTGTACATACCTGTACGTGAAATTTCCCCATAGGTTTCTTAAAATACATCGTATAGAACGTTGCAACCCCAAGAATATGTGATTGAGGAAGCTCCATCACCTCACCAATGTATTTCATAACATCATCCGACAGCCAACCGAACTTTTTTTGAGCCATCCATAGCACAGGCATTATAGCCGCTTTTGGCTCCGGATATTGCGCTTTCAAACGTGATACTTCTTTAAGTTCTTCGGGAGTAAACATAATATCCATTGTTCGTCTTTCTTTTTCGTAGTACTGTTGAGGATTATATACACAAAAATACGAAACCACAAGGAAAAAAGCACAATACAAACAAAAAAACCATATAAGTTTTTGCTTAAGTTGTACATTTCAATTGCTTTCTTCCCGATTTACAATGCACTCTGACTATAGAAAAAATATTGCGTTACAGTAAATCTTATTGGTAATTATCAGTGATTTTCTTAGTTTGCGTCTATTGTTTATTATCACTTGTCTTTTTATTTTTTTTCCACAGGAGAATATTATGCGAATAAAGCTACCAATCTTTATATGTTTATGTTGCTTATTGAGTTTTGTCTCTGCCTCTGCTCAGCCGCTTCCCAAGAATACTTTGGGTATTAACGGAGGAATGATTGTTTCCGGAAGTGCAGGTGCTAATAGTATTGCAGGTGGACGAACAGGGGTTAATAACAGTTTGTCATCGTACAGAACCATTTTCTTCGGTGAAGGTGTAAACAGCGTCGGAATTTTTCCTGAGGAGGGGAATTTCACTGCAGAGAATAAACCTGCCATTACTGCTTCCCTCTCTTTCAACACAATGCTTAATAATGATTGGGAAATAGGTATAACTGTCGGGAAATTATTCGGTAAAGCTGAAGGCACTTTTAAGACTAGGGTAAATTATGACTCAACACGTTCAGTATCTAGTGAAGACTTTACCGGGACTACTACTTCTAATGTAAACGGATGGATATGTGAACTTGGTGTGAAACGTTATTTTGATGCTAGTTTCCATCCTTTTATAGGAGCAGGTGCCCGGTATTCTACTCAGGTAATGGCTAACTCAACGGTACAAGTAAACGGACGCAGTGCTGAGTTTGATGATTATCCGGGAGTTGATGAATTTGGCGGATACATTAGTGCCGGAATTAAAATCCCACTGTTTCAAAGTTTCTTTTTTGATGCCGAAGTTGCGGGAATTGTTCGTAGTGGAACGGATTACGAACTTACTACATCTAAAACAGTTTCTAAAATATCCGTTGAACCTGCGCTACGCATTGGTGTTTCATTCGATATTGGACAGTATTTCGGTACAGAGCGATATGGCGAAGAAGATGAGGTATCGCCTCTGAGAGCTCCAACACAAAAGTAATACTTCTTACTTCTTATCATACAAACAAAACCCCTTGGTATCTGTCAAGGGGTTTTGTATTGATACAACATCTGAATAAATTTATCGTATCTAAGAGATTTAAATAGTTTGTTTTTTGAGCAAGTCGCGAATTTCTGTAAGTAATACTTCTTGTGCTGTTTGTGGAGGAATTTCTGCGGATACTTCTTCTTTTTTACGCTTCATCGAATTCATCCTCTTAATTATCAAAAACAATACAAACGCAATAACAATAAAGTCAATTATTGTGTTGATGAAAGCCCCGTACTTCAATAATACTGCAGGAACTTCGCCTACTGCCGGTTTAAGTGTAATTACTAAATTAGAAAAATCAACTCCTCCAAGTAATAAGCCGATTGGGGGCATCAACACATTTGTTACCAATGTAGAAACGATCTTCCCGAATGCACCGCCAATAATTACGCCGACCGCCAAATCAACCACATTGCCTTTCATGGCAAACTCTTTAAATTCGGACATTATGGACATAAGCATTTTCCTTTCAGCTTGAATGGTACGAAATTTCCCCTGTTTTCAGGTTTCAATTGAACGCCGGGGTAAACTTACATAAGTTTGAGTATCAAAACAAGCTAATTCTATTGCATTCTTTCATTTTGTATAAACTCGTTCACCGAATATTGCTGTTCCTATTCTTATCATAGTTGCTCCTTCACTAATTGCGAGCGGAAAATCCCCGCTCATTCCCATTGAAAGGTGGTGTATTGAATGGTATATCAATTTGAGTTCATCTCTGATTTGCCTAAGTATCGTAAATTCCCTTCGCAGTTCATCATCCGTTGCTGTAAAAGATGGGATTGTCATTAGACCGCAGAGTTCAATTGAAGGTAGTTTTATGATTTCTTCAACAAGATTTCTCACTTCATTTGGCTCACATCCTGACTTTGATTCTTCTCCTGAAGTATTCACTTGAATCAGTATTTGAATTTTCCGATTATTCTCAATTGCACATTTGGAAATTTCACGAGCTAATTTAAGTGAATCTACCGAATGAATCATTGTGACAAAGGGAGCAATCATTTTCACTTTGTTTGATTGCAAGTGTCCTATGAAGTGCCATTCGGGACTAAGTCCAACTACTGACAAAGCATTATATTTTTCAATTGCTTCAAGTGCATAGTTTTCACCAAATACAGTTACTCCCGATGACATTGCTTCAATAAGTACTGATGAAGGTTGAGTTTTCGAGACTGCTATGATTTTTACATCAGATGGGTCTCGATTGGCTTTTATAGCTGAGGCAACTACTTCTGCACAAACATCGTTCCAGCGTGCAACAAGTGAGTTTGAATTTATTTTAGTGTCTGACATTATAATTAGGATATTGTTTATCTGATTGTTAAGCAAAATTAGAGTTTTTTTAGATACTGCCTTTCGTTTATTGCCCATAATTATTTTATGCAACGTCTTAAATATGCTGTAAGCATCATTACATATAATCAAGACATACGATTGATTCCTTTAAATAAGCAGGTCACAATTGGCAAATGCTCCTTAGATTTGTAGTAGTGATAACTTATATTTACCTAACAGTAAATGCTCTCACATTAAGTAAGTGATGGGACTAAAATAACCGAACAATTAAATTCTGTAAATTATTCGACTGAAAAACTGGCAAGTAATTAGATGCTTCGACTAAGCTCAGCATGACCAATAGGTTGCGTCATACTGAGCCCGGCAAAGTGTTCAATTACTTGCCATATTATGGGTATTAATTGCGACGATTATTTTTGTCCCAGCACTTAGGAGGACAAAATTAAATTTATGTATCAGACCTATAATTGTGAATCCAAAGGATTCAAATGTTTATAGAAAAAGTCATGCCCAACTGAACATACGACCCCGACGGGGTCGAACGTGCATAGCTAATACATTGCTATAAACATTTAATCCCGTCGGGATTAATCAAAATGACAGCTATCATATAACAACAATTTATTTTGTTCTCCTACTTAATTAGTTCTTCTTTATCTAAAATCTGAAATACCTTTATGACTCATGAATGTTTTGTCAATAATGCCGGTGTAAATATCTCCTATTATAAGGTTAACGAAGAGGTCGGCGGCTCCCCGCTTATCATTATCCCCGGTATTACTAATTCTGCCAATGAAGTAATCGCCGCTTTCAGCGAGGATCTGCCGATTTATCATATAGTGATTAGTTTAAGGGGGCGTGGCAAGAGTGACTCTCCTGAATCAAATTATTCGCTTGATGATCAAGCAGGAGATATAAATGCAGTAGTAGCCGCGGAGAATTTAAACGGTTATTTCCTCTTTGGTTATTCAGTAGGTACAGGAATCGCTATTCGTGCAGCTTTTCAGAATAAAGATAAGGTATTGGGACTGTTTTTAGGGGATTTCCCGCCGTTCTATCCGCCTTTAGACAAAAGTTGGGGCTCGCAAGTAATACGCGGGAACAAACTGCAAATCACCAAAACTGCTGTTGACGGCTTGGTAAAGGATGCCAAGTATATTGATTTATCAGATGATATTAATAGTTTAGAGTGTTTTATAGTTGCATTGAAAGCAACTGATGAAAATGCTGCTATCCGCACGAATGATGTGGAGGGCTTACAACGAAAATGTCCTAATGTTCAAATTATAGAACTTGAGGATACGGGGCATGATATGTTTTTGGATAATCCTGAGTTGGTTTCGGAGGTTGTGCAGGGGTGTATTGCTGGTGGTGTTGGTACGGAAAGTTAATATTCGCCATTTACCGACACCATCTCTTCAAAACTAAGGTGCTGCGAAGCAAAAGAAACTCTTTGCGTTCTTTGCGTCTTTGCGTTTATTCTTCATTTAACGCAAAGACGCAGAGGGCGCAAAGACTCTTCAAGCTCCGTTAGGAGCGACATAGTAATAGGTAAAACAAGCGTAAAAGAATATGTCACTCCAGCCGGAGCTTTTCTCGGTGTGAAGGATACGTTGCTATTGCTATTTAGCCCCTCTGGGGCAATGGAATA
>CAZGNO010000075.1:0-18177 GCA_964527785.1 uncultured Chitinophagaceae bacterium | reverse complement strand
TCTTCGTTGCACTCAGAATGACGGGCAATGTAAGAGATGTCATTTACAGGGATTCATAGACCGAAGAATCTCCGTAATAAACTACAAAAACAGGACTTAAGCAGTATGCGGAGATTCTTCACTAGCGTTCAGAATGACAGGGCTAATATTCAATTTAACTTTGCCCCAGAACTTAATCTCTCTCCTTGATAGTTAAGATACATGAGGTATTCCTATTGAAATCAAGGTGTGTTCAAAATATTCTGAAAATTTAAAACATAAACAGATAAGTAAGTTTATTTTGAAGTTTTCTCAAGATACTCTCTCAAGCCGATATTGATAATATGTTCCCATCCTGTAAAGAAATTCTCCTTTGCAAAATCAGGAATATCTGTTGGGAATGTTTCCAAACCTTTGTGGGTTATTCGAAGCAGAGTACCCTTATTATCTTGTTCACTAAGTTCAAATGTTACAAAAGAATTTCCGGGATAACCGTCAAAACGCCAGCTATAGGTTAGCTCCTTACCGGGTTCAACGTTGATTATCTCGCATTTATGCAGATATTGTTTACCGCCTTCCTCACCTCCGGTAAATTCAAAAGCAAACCCTACTTCCAGCTTGAATTCCTTCAAGTCTAAATACCATTCTTTCATTTCTTCTTTGTCTGTAATCGCTTTCCAAACCTTTTCGATTGGGGCTTTGTAGATACGTTCTACAACAACCTGTTGATTGCTCATTTCATTTCTCCTGATACTAAATAATGTTTAAAAATAGTATTATCCTATTTGGATATATGTAATTAGAGTGCGTCTAATTTATTCTGTTTTCTCAAGATAATTCGTTAAGTCAATTCCGAGTATTTGATTCCAGCCCTCAACAAAATTATTTGCAGCAAAATCAAGTGTATCCATTGGGAATGTTTCCAGACCTTTATGTGTTAATCGGAGCAAGGTAGCATTTTCTTCTTGCCTTATTAATTCGAAAGTCACAAAAGAATTACCCGGATAGCCGTCATAACGCCAACTATAGGTTAGCTTCTCACCGGGAACAACTTCTATTATTTCACACTTGTGAAGAAACTGTTTGGTGGTGTCTTTGCCGCATCCGAGGAATTCAAACTGAAAACCTACCTCTACTTTGAATTCTTTCAAGTCAAAATACCATTCCTTCATTTCGTCTCTGTCTGTAATTGCCTTCCAAACTTTTTCGATTGGAGCTCTATACACTCGTTCCAATAAAAGCGGTTGATTGTTCATACCTACCTCTGCTAGTAAATAATGTTAAGAAATATTGTTATCCTCTTTGGATAAATGTAATTCAAGAGCATCTAATTTGTTTGTCCAAAAAACTTTGTACTGTTCAATCCATTCCGATACTTCTTGCAATTTGTCTAATTTAATTTTGCAGTATCGTTCTCTCCCTTGCTGAAAAATGATGATAAGCCCGCATTCTGTCAAAATTTTGATGTGTTTAGAAATTGCAGGTCTGCTTATTGAAAAATTCTCAGCTACTGCGTTTAGATTTAAGGTTTTACGAGCCAATAAATTAATTATTTCTCTTCGAGTAGGGTCGGAAATTGCCAGAAAAACATCTCTTCTCATTAGTATAATTATTAATTGTGTAACTGAATGGTTACAAATATAAGTGTAACTGTTCGGTTACGCAAATTATTTTTACGAAATTCTCTTATATTGGTAAAAATGAATAAAAAAGGGTATGTTTAAAACATACGCTTTTGCTGTTCATTTGCCTCGATAACTGCTTTTAATCGTGACAGGCGCGTTGATTCCTGTTTGGCACTCACTATGCGGTAAATAATAACTTTTCTGTAGGATGGTGCTTGCTTCATAAAAAATTCCCATGCTTTAGGATTTTCTTTGAATTTCTTTTCGTATTCTTCGGGTAATACCAGTTCTTCTTTCATATAGGTATAATAACTGGCTTTGTCTTCTTTTCGTTTTTCAAATATTGCAAGACCGGCGGGTTGCATCAATCCTGATTTTGTTAGTTCTTCCATCTTTTTGATATTGACATTACTCCATATACTTGTTGGTTTTCTTGGAGTGAATCGAATGCAATAGCTTTCCGAATCAATTGACCTGCGAACACCGTCAATCCAACCGAAGCAAAGGGCTTGGTCTACGGACTCTGACCAAGTCATGCTTGGTTTACCACTATCAACTTTATAGTAGCCGACGAGTAGCTCTGTTTCGGTTTTATGGTTTTTTTCTAACCATTTTCTAAATTCTGATTGATTAGGGAAGAAGATAGGGAGCATTGTATTACAGAAATTATGTCAAATTAAGTACTTGGGCAAAATTAATTGGAAAATTAAAGTGCTGTCATTCTAAGGATTCTTAGACCGAAGAATCTCCGCAAAGCACTACACATATACAGGACTGAACAGCACGCGGAGATTCTTCACTGGCGTTCAGAATTCAGAATAATGACAGGGTTTATAAAATTAAAATAAATCTGTCCTCTTACTTGTTAGAAATAGTCTTGCGTAACATCAGCTAACAATTGGTTGAAAATTGTTCGTAGAACAAAGAAAGATTCCATACTAAGCTAATTTACATCGAATCTATTATATCAACAAATACTATTTTAGTTTGCGTATCGAAAAACAAGCCGGAAGAAACTTAATTCTTCCGGCTTGTTTGAGTTGACTTATTGCTGAATCCGTTATCCCTGTGGCTCACTCGAATGAACTACAACGGTATCAGCAGGAATCGCAGCACCATCATCGTCTTTTTTAGGAAAAATTCTACGAAAAACTCGTTTCGTACCTTCACTTAATTTCTCCATTATTATATAAATTACCGGTACTAATACAAGTGTCAGAAGGAGAGAGCTGGTCAAGCCCCCAATTAATGCCCATGCCAGACCTGTTTTCCATTCTGCTCCTGAACTAGAGGACATTGCAATCGGAAGCATTCCGATAATCATCGAAAGAGTCGTCATAACAATCGGACGCAATCGCGTTTCCCCCGCTTCAAGCAATGCTTCGATAATACCCAATCCCTCTTCACGACGCATTTGGTTTGTTCTATCTACCAGCAAGATAGCATTTTTAGCCACAAGCCCGATGAGCATTATAATTCCCAAGATAGGGAAAATACCGAGTGCTTTCATATTCAGAGCCATTGCCAAGAGCGCACCGATTAATGCAACAGGTATAGAGAACAGCACAACAAACGGATCTATATACGAATCATACAGAGCAACCATAATGAGATATACAAACAATATCGCTGCTGCAAAAGCTATCCCCAAACTCATAAATGACTCAGTTTGATTTTTAGTATCACCTAAATATGTGATAGTAACTCCTTCAGGCAGCTTCATGGTTTTCAATTTTTCCTGAAACTCTGCTACAATTGTTCCGCTCGGTTTGCCAAGAGCTTGTGAAAATATAGTAACTGCAGTGTTACGATCTTCACGCTGCAATTTTGATGGACCCGATGCAGTGTAAATATTTGCAAATTGTTGGAGTTCAACTTGCTGACCGCGATTGTTCAAAAACGTAAGTGATTTAAGACTTTCTGTTTTTGAACGGTCGCTTTCATCCATGAGAATGCGGAGTGTATATTCATTATCACCGTCGCGGAATTTCGAATCATCATCACCGCTGAGCGCAACTTTGAGTGACGAACCGACTTCAAAGATTGAAAGTCCCAGTGCTGCAAGTTTTGCACGGTCAATATCAACTCTCGTTTCCGGCTTACCATCTTCAAGCGAAAGCCGCACGTCAGCAGTACCTTTGATGTTTTTCAATGCTTCGGAAATCATATTTGCACCTTTGGTTACATTCTTCAAATTGGTTCCGTTTACAACAATTTGAATTGGTGTTTGATTTGCCGTACCGAAAATACCGATCGGATTAACACGAACTTTTATCCCCGGCATATCCTGCACTCTTGCTTTGATTGCCTGACCAATATCGTCCGTTGAGCGCACTCTTTCTTCTTTTGAAGCAAGAATTACATTGATTTCGGAGGAGTTGTTTGAAGATTGACCGAGCAATCCTTCACTTGATGTACCTACATTCACAAATGTTCTCTTAACTTCAGGGAATTCACGGAGAATCTGCTCAACCTGTAATGTTGCGAAGTTTGTATTTTCAATCGTTGCTCCCGGTGGAAGTTCTATTGTTACTGCAAATTCACCTCTATCAGTTTGAGAAATAAATTCTGCACCGATGAAACCAAATGCTAATAACATAAAAGAGCCGATAAGAAGTGTCAACGAAGTCAATATAACCGCGAAACGTGTCCACCAGTTTTTTAAACACCAAGCAAGTACACCATGATAACTGCGCGAAACTGAATTAAAGATACCTTCAAACCATAGACCGAAGCGTCCCATTAATGTATCTTTACTAAGATGCTCTGCTTTCGCGAATCGTGATGCAAGTACAGGCGTTACCGTAAAAGAAACAATCAAACTAAAGAGAGTAGATACAACCACCACAACTGCAAATTCACGTAATATATTACCAACTAATCCCGAAACAAGCGAGAGAGGTACAAATACAACTATGTCTACAAGCGTAATCGAGAGCGCGGCAAAGCCAATCTCGTTTCTCCCTTCGAGCGCAGCTACACGTTTTGGTTGTCCGCGTTCCAAATGGCGATAAATATTTTCAAGAACAACGATAGAGTCATCCACCAAAATACCTATCACCAGCGACATTGCAAGCAGTGTCATCAAGTTCAGCGTAAAGCCGAACATATACATGATAAATAGAGTTGAAACAAGTGAGGCAGGAATTGCCACCATCACGATAATAGAGTTACGGAAACTGTGAAGGAAAAGCATCATCACTGCAGCCACAAGCAAAATCGCAATAAATAAATCGTGCTTAACTGCATCAGCCGCATCAATTGTAAATAATGAACCGTCTTGAGCGATAGTAAAATTTAGCCCTTTATCTTTATAGGTAGTGGTCATTGATTCTATTTGCTTACGAACCAATGCACTCACATCCACAGAATTCGCATCCGACTGCTTAGAAACTAAAATACCAACGGAGGTATTCCCGCTTAAACGGGTAATACTCGTATAATCTTTGTGTCCGTCTTGAATTTCAGCTACATCCGATAAATGTATATCGCCGCCTAATTTGGAACGACCAATAACTAAATTTCGTAATTCTTCTACAGAATTAAACTTTCCAGCAACGCGAACAACGAACTGACCGCTTGGTTCTTTGATATTGCCGGTCGGGAAATCAACATTCGATGCTTTGATAGTTTGCGTTACTTGGTTGATACCGAGACCGTATGAACGCATTTTCAGAGGGTCTAAATTAACCTTGATTTCACGTTCTTCACCGCCTACCAATGTTATCAACCCGACTCCGTTGAGTTTCGCAAACTCCGGCTGAATGTGGTCTTTAATAAATTGGAAAAATTCTCTAGCCGGCATATTGCTCGTTACCCCAAGACGAACAACTGGTATTTCATCAAGAGCAATTTTTGATATAATAGGTGCGCGTGCATCTTTTGGAAGTAACTGCTGTGCTCCGTTTACGCGGCGTTGGGCATCTTGAACCGCCAAATCAATGCTGGCACCCTGCTGCATTTCTACAGTTACGGTTGAGCGACCTTCGGCGGAAGTCGAACGAACAGCAGAAACCTTGTCTATACCCGATACCGCATCTTCAATCGGCTTTGTAACCGATGTCTCAACTTCACTCGGAGATGCGCCGGGATAAACTGTAGAGATTGTAATAATAGGCGGACTTATTTTAGGCAATAATTCATATTTAAGTTGGGAATAGCCGAATATCCCCAACACACCGAGCACTGAGAAAAACACGACCACAAGTGAAGGTCGTTTTATGGCAAGTTCTGTTATTGTCATGGTTTATACTCCAATAGTTTGGAATTTCTTTACTTTGTTTTATTATTTAATTATTTTAACATCATTACCGTTCTTCAAGTTGTTTTGACCATTTACAACAACTATTTCACCTACATTCAAACCTTGCAATACTTCGAGATTTGATTCAGCTTCCGAGCCGATGAGTATTTTTTTGAGTTTTGCCTTGCTGTTTTCTACAACAAAAACCTGAGCATCTTTTACGCTGCCCACAAGAGCGGAGCGAGGAATAACAAGTGAATTTTCGCGTGCAACAGTTGTAAAATCAACTCTGGCAAACATTCCAGCTTTTAAAGGATACTTTGAATTGTTTGGAAGAGTAATTTCAACAGGGTAGGTGTGTGCTTCGTCACCTTTCGAGCCGATGCTCGCAACTTTACCTGAAAATTGTTGTGTAGGATACACTGATGATGTAATATTCACATTATCACCTACTTTGAGTGCAAAAGCATCTTTCTCCGCAACATTGACTTTTACTTTGAGTGTAGAAATATCAACGATATTGACTACTACCGTTTTGTTGTCTACAGTAGCTCCTGCATCTACATACCGTGCTGCAATCACACCGGAAATAGGTGTTGTGATTTTTGTATCTCTGAGTTGACGTTTCGCCATGATGAGTTGTGATTCAGCCGTCTTAACAGAGAGTTTTGCCCCGTCGAGTTGTGCTGATGTCATTGCGTTTTCTTTGTGTAGCGGTTCGTAACGATTCCAGTCGCTGACTGCTTTATCGTAATTTGCTTGTGCGCTGATGAGTGCAGCTTGTTTGAGTTCATCATCTACGGTTGCTATTACCGAGCCGGCTTGCTTCATATCTCCAACTTTAGCAAGCATCTGAACGATTCGACCTTGTGTTTCGCTAATTACATTTACATCGTTATTTGGTAGAACAATTCCTACCATCGAAAGATTGTCGGCAAGTGATTGCTGCTGCACTGCTGTCACCGAAACTGCAATGTCCTTCTGCATTTCTGAAGAAACAGATGCTGTTTGGGCTTCGCTTTTTGCTTTGTTACTTTTCAGAGTATATCCGATAGCTACTAATGCTATCAGAGTAATTATTATTGTTGCTGTCTTTTTCATAGAATTTCCTTACAGTAAATTGGTTGTTTGTGTAATTCTTTAATACTAATTTTATTTATTATTCTTCACCCAATGCTTTTTGAAGTCGAGCGGCTGCAATTTCAACATCTACTATTGCATTTGTATAATTTGTTTTGCTTGTAAGTAGCGCAAAATCGGCATCCAGCACGTCGGTGCTTAATGCTACACCATTTTTCAGTCGTTCATTGGTCAATCGTAAGTTTTCTTCAGCTTGAGTAACGCCTTCTTTTGCTACTTTTACTTTTTCCTGCATTTGTGCTAAATTCAAGTAGCTTTGCGTTACTTCCACATTTATACCTTCTTTTATGAGTCCGATAGCATCTTGTGCCTGAACTACCTGAAGTTCTGCTTGTGTAGCTTGATTACCTGTTGCACCCCAATTCCAAAGATTCATCGAAACATTAACACCGACATCCCATGTGCCTCTAAATTCAGCTTGCAGTGGAAATATACGTTGGTTGGGATTGTTGAGATTATAGTTTGCACCTACAGAAACTTGCGGATACCATGCCGATTTAGCCATTGTAATACTTTCTTCTCCTGCTTTCATGCGAAGTTCGGCAGCTTGAATTTCCGGGCGTTGTTTTTTTGCGTTCTCCATCGAGTTCTCCCAAGACGGAACATCTTTTGAAGCAGTTTGAGCCCTTGTTGCCAGATCTATTTCTGTAGTGAGCGACTGACCGAGGTAATTATTCAAGCTGACCTGTGATAACAGTACCATGTTTTTAGCATCAATTTGGCGGAGTTTCGCGTCCGAGAGTTGCACTTGTATCTTGAGTACATCATTATTAGTAGCCACTCCATTACGTTGCATACTTTGAATATCTTTCAAATGACCCTGTACTTGCTCTACATTATCGTCATTTACCTTTTTAAGTTCGAGAGCTTTGTACATATTCCAGTATGCAGATTTTACAGCAAACGCAACATCAGATTTATCTTTGAGTAAATCCACTCTTGCTGCTTCTGCGCTGAGTTCAGCCATTTTGGTTGCGCTCGACAGCCGAAAACCGGTGAAAACCGGCTGTTGAAGCGACAGCTTCAGTACATAGTTATCCAAAACCGGTTCAGCGATAGTGATCTTTGTGGTAGAGCCCGGCACACTAAAGGAAGTAGCTTCGATATTAGAGAGGCGAGTGTACCCGCCTTGGAATGTGAGTGAAGGCAATTGCCCTGCACTCATTTCAGATGTTTTTGCTTCAGCTGAACTAATTTTTGCTTTTGAAGCATGAACAGCTTTACTATTTGCCAAGCCAAGTTCTACAGCTTTGTCAATCGAAAGTGACATTTTTTGCTGTGCTGCCGTTTGCGTAGAGCCATACAAAATTCCTGCAATTGAAAGAGAGGCAAGTATTGTTGGTAGTATTCTCATATATTTTCCTGAAAATTATTCTTGAAAAACTATTTTTAATGTTGGAATAAACGAACGAAGAACCATTTGAATTGTTTACTATGGAAACCCAAAACGTATTTTTAGTTTCTAAGTTTCAATTTTTTTCAAATTGATAAAGAAAATTCAGACATTTCCGGACGGATCTTCGCTAAATATTGTGCCCGGGCTGATTCATCAATGATTCCTTCCGTCAGGATTTTTGCAATCATCACATAAACTTGGGCTGGTGTAAGGGGTAAACTGCTAAGTACTTCCGAGCGAAACATTCCTTCGATGATTGTCAGGTATATTGTTACTATGCCTTCTGTATTAAGGTCATTGCGGAAAACACCTTTTTCAATTCCTTCATTAAGAAATTTTCCAAAATTCACAATTATGCGGGTACGTCGCCATTCTTGAAATTCCCTCCATGTTTCAGGCGCGTTCTTTTCTAAATCCTTGAGGAAGTGAACCGGAATCTTTGCAATGTTTTCTGCAACAATTGGTCCCATTACCATCATCTTTTCGATAAAATCGGTCGTTGTATTCTCCATAATGGGCTTGACGCGTCCGTCCATACCATTACAGTGATTGTTCATAACTGCTTTTAATAATTCATCTTTAGAGGAGAAATGCTTGTAAAGTGTTTTTTTACTCATTCCCAGATTTACTGCAATTTCATCCATTGTAACACGGCTGAAACCATATTCAAAGAACGATTGCCGAGCACCCTCTACAATTCTGTTTCGTACCTGTAATTCTTTGATTAGCCCTTCTGTCACTTCCATTGTTTTTTCCTTTTAATCTTAATTTGGAAACTGAAATCGTTTTTTAAGTTTTCAAAATTACTATTTTTTTTCATTATTGTCAAGTTAAATTTATACAATGGAAACTTTTTTTGTTTCCAAAGTTTTTTATGTGGTCTTTTTCTAGAAAATAACAGACAAAAAAAGCCCTACCGATTAGGTAGGGCTTTTGCTCTTAGTACAATAGCTATGCTGTTTATCTCAATAGCGTTTACTATTCAATATTTTTACGTACCGTATCTTCTGCAATCCTGAGAGTTGTCGCCAAATCATCATTTATGATAACGGTGTCAAATAGGTCTGCACTCTGCATTTCCATTGCAGCACGTTCAAGTCGCAAGGCAATTTGCTCGGCAGTTTCAGTTTGTCTGAAACGGAGACGTTGCTCAAGTGCTTCCATGCTTGGAGGAGCAATGAACATCAGGAGTGTTTCTTTGGGGAAAGCAGTACGCAGTGATAAAGCTCCCTTGACATCAACATCAAAAATCATGGAATCACCATTGTCCAGTGTTTTTTGAATTTCAGAGCGCAATGTGCCGTACATATTACCAAAAATCACTTCATACTCAAGTAAGTCGTTATTTTCAATTCTCTTTGTAAATTCTTCTCTTGTTAGAAAGAAATAATCTTTTCCTTCTTCTTCTCCCGGACGCTGAGGGCGCGTTGTAGCCGATACTGAAAACCGCATAGCCGGAAATGTGGACAGGAGATGCCGGGCTACTGTAGTTTTGCCACCACCACTCGGTGCAGAAAGCACAATAAGTTGTTTTAATGCCATAAATCGGAGTGTGTTGATAAATGCTACAATGTTACTCGATATTTTGTGCTTGTTCACGGATGCGCTCTAGCTCTTCTTTCATACCCACAACGATTTGCGCAATCGAAGCATCGTTTGCCTTCGAGCCGATTGTATTTACTTCACGGTGCATTTCTTGAAGCAAGAAATTTAATTTACGACCAACAGCATCGGTCTGCTTCATTGTTTCATGGAAAAACTTAATGTGGCTGCGTAAACGTACACATTCTTCCGAAATATCAAGTTTATCGGCAAGAATGACAATTTCCATTTGCAGACGCTGTTCGTCAATTTCATCGCTCTCGAATAGCTGTGCGATTCTTTGGCGAAGGCGTTCGCGTTCTTCGGGAATTCGCTGCACGGCTTTATCTTCTATTTTAGCAAGGGATTCTTCGATGTTTTTTACTCTGTTCCGTAAATCACGTGCTATTTCATTCCCTTCTTTTTTGCGCATTGCATCAAGTTCTTTGAGTGCTTCGACTAGCGACTTTGCAACTAATTTCCAAATAATTTCAGAAGCGTCGTCCTGCTTGCTTTCTACCATCGCATCAGCGAAAGCAAAAAGATGGCTGAGAGTAATCGGTTCTTTAATCTTCAAGCGTTTCTTAAGCTTTTCAATTGCAGCGAAGTATTCTGCAGCAGCTTCTTCGTTGAACTGCATGGACTGTGAAGCTGTCCCTTGTTGAACATTAATATTTACAAAAACACTTCCGCGGGTCAGTGCTTTACGGGTTGCTTCACGGACATCGAATTCTTTGTGATTGAGATTTTTTGGAAGCTTGACAGAAGTTTCCAAATAGCGTCCGTTTACACTTTTTATCTCGACACTTGCCGTAATTCCTTTTTCGCTGGTCTCGGCTTTACTAAAGCCGGTCATACTTTTTATCATATAAATTCTCAAATGTGAGGTTAAACACTACTTCAGTACTCAAAAATACCGCTTTTTGACAAATTATCGGTCAGGATAAATATCTTTCATTCATTAGCGAGTTACATAAACTGTGAGTTTATGTCATTACTCATTGATTCAAAATATCCTGTGACTAATAAATTTCTTCTAATTCATAAATTTTGATTTGTGTAAATTTGTACGGTTATTGAAATCTGAGCAAGCAGGGGAGGCAAACATTACCTGGATACCGGTGTTACTCAATCATATGTTTAATTTGAAGAATTACAATACGTGTTATGTATTAAATCCCGGAGGGGTGCAATATCGGTAGAGAGTGGAAGCAACTTTTGCGGAAATCACGGAGGGATGACATATCGGTATAAGGATGATCTTCATCATATTCTACCGATATGCCGTTACTTCGGAACTATATCATAGTCTGTGTACTTGTTTCTACCGATATACAGTTCCTAAGGAACTATAACATTTTAAATTCTGTATTGTAATTTATTTGTGTGTAACATCAGTTAAATAGTCTTTTCAAAATTCAATAACCGTTAAAGAGAGATTATGCCTTGTTATATATTAATACATCTAATACCATGAATGAACATTGTACAATTGAAAAGGTAACATCCGATAACTTCGACAAACTGTTGGGGTTGATAATAGCTCTTGCTGAATTTGAAAAGCTAGCTCCACCTGATAGGGAAGCGCAGATGCGGCTTCGTAATGATTGTTTTGCCAAACAACCGAAATTTGAGTCGTATTTAGGATTTTTTGATGGAACAGCTGTCGGTTATGTGATTATTTTCGAGACGTACTCCAGTTTTTTGGCAAAACCTACCTTATATCTTGAAGATTTATTTGTGTTGCCTGAATATCGGAAACAGGGGATAGGGTATAATCTTATTCAATTTTTGGTACGGCTTGCCCTTGAACGCGGATGTGGAAGAATGGAATGGCAAGTGCTGGATTGGAACGAAAATGCAATCAAGTTTTACGACCGTTTAGGAGCATCACATCTCAGTGGATGGTACCCATACCGTCTTACAGAAGAAGAATTGCAAAAATTGATATAGATGATTGTGTACGGTATTGAAGAGCATTTTTCTTTAATAACAATTACTGAAAGAAAATTCTAATGTATTAGGTATAAAATCAAAACATTACTTTGCACTTGATAAAAAGCTCGTTATTTTTGCGTATTGATAATATATTGCTTGTTTCATTCATAATTTAAGTATTGAGGAAAATATCATGAAGACATGGCACAATAGTTTTTTAGCTGCATTTGTACTGACTGTAGTACTTATCGGTTGCGGTGGAACAAAAAAAGGTGAGCCGGTTGCAATTACCGGTATGGAAACGTATAAAGATGAAACATTGGGTTTTGGATTGAAATACCCCTCTAACTGGTCACTGCGTAAACAAGCAGGGGCTCAAGCGGTTGTATTCTCAACGGCTGATGCAGTAGAAAGATTTAGTAAATATGATGCCGAAGGTGTGGCAGGTGCCAGAATTTCTATTTCTGCAATGAAAACTGAGGGTAAAACTCTCGACCAAATAGTAAGTGACAGCAAGGAATTTACAGCCGAATCGTATGCAGCTCCCGAAAAAGCATCAGTTGGAGGTGCAGAAGGTACAAAACTCATATGTAGTTTCGACCTTGGTGACGGTAAATTTCAAAGCGAAAAATATTTTGCCATGAAAGATAGTATGTATGTTACCATTGTGGAAATGAGTGCATTCGGAGGTACATTTGATGCCTATCGTAAATCTTTTGATGAAATTATTACATCAGTTACTCTTGCTACTGCCCCGGCTCCAAAAGTTGTTAAAGTTGATACTGTAAAAACTGAACCTGCACCTCCCTCTGAAACAATGCGCTCAATATCCGGCAATGGTTTCTCGATTAGTGTCCCCGATAATTTCACGGGAACTCGCACCAGCGTAAAGGGAACGCTTGCCAGTGCAAATTATGTAGGCGATCGCTTGGATTGTTCAATTCAAGTAGATGTGTTTGATGCATCAAAACAAAAGAATTTGGATAAAATTGTTAACGATAACAAAGCTCGCTACAAAGCTACGAATGCAAATGCAACTACTGTAAGCGGTGTGAAGGCATACTCGATTAACTATTCATTTGCAAAAGATGTAAGCAGCCGTGTATACTTTGCTATTAAAAATGATAAGATGTTTAGAATTACAATGAACTGGTATAAACCCCAAGAATCGGTATATCTCCCAATATTTGAGAAATGTGTTTCGTCGTTTAAGTTGCAATAAAAATAAATACGTTAGTGTTTTTTTAGCAAGGGGCGAACGCATGGGGTTCGCCTTTTGCTTTTTAGAATTGAATTACGAATGAAAATAATTAAACCCAAACCGATAAAGAAAAAAGGAGTCATAGGAATTATTTCCCCTGCCTCGCCACAGCGTGACCCGCTTCGGCTGGAAAGAGGAATTTCTTATCTAGAAAGATGTGGCTATAGAGTGGAACTGGGACGATCGGTTCATAATATATGGGGCGGTTATCTGGCAGGAACAGATGATGAACGACGTTTAGATGTTGAGGAAATGTTCGCAAATCCTGTTGTTGATGCTATTTTCTGCGCTCGCGGGGGATTTGGTTCTGCGCGCTTTCTAGAGAATTTGGATTACAATTTAATTCGTAAGAACCCCAAGATATTTGTAGGGTTTTCTGATACGACTGCATTACAATCTGCAATTTTTCGTAATGCGGGGTTAATTACTTTTTCAGGTGCAATGCCATCGGTGGATATGGCTGATACGTTTCATCTGCTTGCTGAGGAATGGTTCTGGGGTATAATTTCCCACCCGAAGTTTTATCAAGAGCATTCCATCTCCGGTGAACGTTTTTATAAAGGTGAAGCAACTGGGAGGTTGTATTGCGGTAATTTGACTGTGATGACTTCATTGATTGGTACACCCTTCATACCGAAATTGAAGGACGGTATACTGTTGGCAGAAGATATAGGCGAAGAGCCATATCGGATTGACAGGATGCTATCCCATTGTGAGAATGCCGGTTTGTGGAGAAAACTTTCAAGTGTCTGTTTCGGTCAATTTACTGCTGATGGAGCACGCCAATCGAGTGTACCTCAACGTCCAATGAAGGAAGTATTGATTGAATATGCCGAGCGAGCAAAATTACCCTCGCTTGGAAATATCCTCTACGGGCATCAATCCCAAAAAATCACCCTTCCTTTTGGGTGCAAAGCCCAAGTTTCCGCTAAGGAATCTTCACTCAAGCTTATCGAAAGCCCATTAGCTCAGTAAGGTAGAAGCAAAACAGAAAAAAAACTAAACTCTATACATTCTTCAATGTAAGGAAAAAAAGTTGTCTTTTGTCTGATTATCGGGTTATCGAAAATTGTGACTAATTTCTTTGTGAAAAAATGCGTATTTTGCGTATAAGATTCTTGTAATTATCAGAAGTAAGAAAGATTCATCGTTCTAATCAGGCAATGAACTTTTTCTCATTTGTTAGGGATATCCCAATCCCTCGCTCACAAATATATTTTTATTATCTCCGGATATATCCATGAAAACCTCACGTTTTGTATCAACCTGTTTAGTACTGACAGCACTATTTTTTGCTTCCGCATATTCTTCAGTGCTTCAAAAAAGTAAAAATGCTAAAAAATCTACGACAGCAAAAGCTAAATCAACCACTATCGAACCGAAAAGCAAAAGACAACCATCAACTTCTGTGTTGCCATCGCAAGAAGCAGTGTTTCAACTGTTATCTGAGGATGTTACCGGAGTGAAATTTAATAATCTTGTACCTCCAAGCAAGGCATTGAAGGAAAGCAGTAAACTATTTACCATTGCTTCCGGCGGTGTAGCTGTCGGTGACGTGAACGGAGACGGTCTCCCCGATATTTACCTAACCAGATTTATGGCTCCAAATAAATTATTTATCAATAAAGGAAACTTTAAATTTGAAGAAGCACCCGAATCTGCCGGAGTAGGAGATTCAGCTGCTTGTTCGTTCGGTGCTACAATGGTTGATATCGAAGGAGACGGTGATTTGGATATTTATGTATCGGAGTATAATTTTACTCCTAATCGTTTTTTCATCAATAACGGCGACGGTACTTTTACAGACAAAGCCAAAGAGTTCGGAGTGGACTTTATAGGAAACAGTATTCAATCTACCTTTTTTGATTATGACAATGACGGTGATTTAGATATATATCTCGTTGTAAATGGAATATCACGGTCAAGTTTTAAATCACCCGGAGAGCCGAGCAAACTTTTTCAAAATAATGGCAATAATAAATTCACAGATGTTGCAGAGAAAGCAGGATTAGTTCAAAGGGGTTTCGGTTTGAGTGCCTCAATTGCTGATTATAACAACGATGGGTGGCTGGATATTTATGTTGCCAATGATTTTGAAGAACCTGATCATCTCTATATAAATCAACAAAATGGCACCTTCAAGGATGAAACAAAAAAAGCGACAAAACACACAAGTTACTACAGTATGGGAAGCGATGCTGCTGATGTCAATAACGACGGGTATATTGATTTTATGACAGTTGATATGCTCCCCGATAATCATAAAAGACGGAACACGCAATTTGACAATTTATCCGTATTCAGCTCTAACTATGATTCACTTCAAATGGTTAAAAATACGATGCAATTAAATCAAGGTGACTGTACATTTAGTGATATTGCGTATTCTGCCGGTGTTGCTCAGACTGACTGGAGTTGGACGACACTTCTCTGTGATTTCAACAATGACGGTTTCAAGGACATTATTGTAACTAACGGCTTAAAATATGATATTATGGATAGGGACGCAATTCGATTTGCAGCATCCCCTGATGTCCTAAGAAAAATGGGACTTGAAGAAATGGCGAAAATTATGGAAGACAGTACTCGTAGATTGAAACCGGATGATATTGACCTCGATCCGTATTTACGAAGATTACCCAGAACTCGTGTCCCTAATTTTCTGTTCCGTAATAGCGGGAATATTGAGTTCCAAAGAGTTACTAATGAATGGGGCTTTGAAATTCCATTCAATACAGTAGCAGCTGCATACGCTGATTTTGACAATGACGGGGACTTGGATTTGGTTCTTAATAATATAGATACGATGGCTACTGTATATAAGAATATGAGCCGAGAAAATGGTTTGGGCAATTACTTACAGGTTAAGCTGGCAGGAAAGGGGCTAAATACCGAAGGGCTTGGATCAAGAATACAAGTCAGAAGCGGAGACATAAGCCAAACAATAGAGGTTGCGAGAGTGCACGGATTTGCTTCTTCAAGCGATGTTTTGGTTAATTTGGGAGTTGGTAAGGCAAAACAAATAGATGAAGTTACGATTACATGGCGCAGTGGTCAAAAACAGACATTAAAAAATGTGAAAGTAAATCAGAAAATAACAGTAAAAGAAGAAGATGCACTTGTTCAAAAAGTTGAAGAACCCGAAGTAATATCAACAATTCTAACTGAAGTTTCCCCCGACACAAGTTTGAATTTTACTCATATTGAAAATTTATATGATGATTTTTTTCAAGATCGGCTTTTGCCTAATCGTCTTTCGATAAATGGTCCGGGAATGGCAGTTGGGGATGTAAACGGTGATGGGTTGGAAGATATCTTCATCGGCGGTTCACAAGAGATTTCGTCAAGTCTTTTCCTCCAGCAACCCTCCGGTAGATTTGTACTTTCGCCACAAAAAACAATGGCTAATGACTCAATGTTCGAAGATCTGGGTGTCATTTTGTTTGATGCAGACGACGACAGCGATTTGGATGTATATGTAGCAAGCGGAGGCAATGAAGGCAGTATTGAAGAGCCGCAGTTATTACTGGATAGATTATACATTAACGACGGCAAAGGCAGTTTCACAAAAGGACAGCTTCCGTTTATGCAGACAAGCACATCTTGTGTAGTAGCGGGTGATTTTGATAATGACGGTGATTTGGACTTATTTGTGGGTGGTCGCAATGTACCCGGTAGGTATCCTGAAATCCCTCGCAGCTATTTGCTAATGAATGATCACGGAACTTTTATTGACGTTACCGATCAGCTTGGTCATGATTTTCTGAACGTAGGGATGGTTACATCTGCATTGTGGACAGATTATAATAATGATGGAAATCTGGACTTAATAATAGTAGGGGAATGGATGACGCCGCACATATATCAGAATATAGGAAGCAACTTTAGAGAAGTGACTCAAGGGAGCGGGTTGGATACTATGTTCGGTTGGTGGAACAGCATTAATGGCGGTGATTTCGATAATGACGGAGATATTGATTATGTGTTAGGAAATTTAGGAGTAAACACTCGGTACAAGGCAACAGATAAGTACCCTATAGAATTGTATTCGCATGATTTTGATGATAATGGAAGTGTAGATCATGTGATGACATATTTTTATGAGGGGAAGAAATATCCTCTCAGAGTGTTTCTTGCCATGTATAACGCGTTTCCCATACTCAATAAAAAATTTCCTGTGTATGCAGATTTCGCTGTAGCTGAATTCCAGTCAATTTTCTCAAAAGAGAAAATTGACTCTGCTAATCATCTTAAAGCTAATTATTTCCAAAGTTGTTATGTAGAAAATCTTGGAAACGGTAAGTTCCGTGCCGACATATTGCCGGAGGTTGCTCAAATTTCGCCGATATTCGGAACAAATATTCAAGATTTTAACGGAGACGGTAGTGTAGATATCCTTTCTGTAGGTAATTTCTTCGGACCTGACCGTGAGGCGTGGAGATATGATGCAAGTCAAGGGGTACTTTATCTTGGGGATGGTAACGGCGATTTCAAGCCACTTTCCAAATCTGAGAGCGGTTTCTTTGATATGAAAGATGCTCGAAGTGTAATAACAATATCATCGGCAAAAAATGACGGTATGTATATTATGACGGGTAATAACAGTTCGCCTTTGCAAGTGTTTAAGAAATCGCCAACAATTAAAACGACCGAAGTTAAAGTTGACAGGAAGGACGGCTTTACGTATGCAATTGTTACATTGAAAAATGGACAGTCATATCGCCAAGAATTTTATCATGGTGCTGGATATTTATCACAAAGCTCGTTGAATATGATTGTATCATCCGACGTTAAAAGTATTAGTTTTTACAAAGGTAATGTCGTAAAAAAAACAATCAATCTAAGCTATAAGACACAATGAGGATGAGCAAATTTAAGTAAGTAAGTGATAGGACTAAAATAACCGAACCATTAAATTCAGTAAATTATTTGTTTGAAAAAATTGGCAAGTACTAGATACTTCGACTACGCTCAGCATGACAAACGAGCTCAAGTCACACTGAGTTCCAGATAG
>CAZGNO010000074.1:0-18195 GCA_964527785.1 uncultured Chitinophagaceae bacterium | reverse complement strand
CACGCCTACTCATGTGTAAATTTGTTGTTGATAAGGTCTAATCAATATAATCTTGCGTAACATCAGTTAATAAGCAAAGTAATTGTGTCCCGGTATTTAATTATGTTGTTTATTTTTACTCAAAGCACATACTTTATTTCCCCCAAAAATAACAATTCTAATGTACCGCCTAATTCTATTCATATTCGTAGTAATACTATTCATAAACTCAGCGATTGCCACGGAAATTCGTGTGGGTAACGGCGAGAATAGTACAACGATTAAATCTGCACTTTTAATTGCCCGTAATGGTGATAAAATAGTGCTTAAAAGCGGATATTATGCCGAAGGTGAGATTATAGTAGATAAAGAAGTAGAAATTTCTGGTGAAAATTATCCGGTAATTGACGGCGAAGGAAAATCACAAATCTTCACGGTTAAAGTTAATAATGTAACGCTGCGCGGATTAATCATAAAAAATACGGGGCTAAGTTATGTAAAAGACATTGCTGCAATCAAAGCAATGAATATTAAAAACCTGACTGTTGATAACTGCAAACTTATCAAGAATTTCTTTGGGATTTATCTCTCAAAATGCACAAACTGCCATATCAAAAATAACAGTATAGAAGCATCTGATTTATCGGAATCGTCGTCTGCCAATGGCATCCATCAGTGGTATTGTGATGGAATAGATATTCAAAACAATTACATTCATGGGCATCGGGACGGTATTTATCTTGAATTTTCCCGTAATGCTTTCATGCGAAATAATATTTCCGAGAATAATCTCCGGTACGGACTTCACTTCATGTTTTCGGATAGTTGCACATATCAAGATAATATTTTCCGGCATAACGGTTCGGGGGTGGCAGTAATGTACACCAAACGTATCACAATGATACATAACCGTTTTGAGAAAAATTGGGGCTCGGCAGCGTATGGAATGCTGCTCAAGGAAATATCGGACAGTCGCATTCAAGACAATATTTTTACGGAAAATACAGTCGCGGTTTTCGCTGAAAGTTGTAACCGAATTACGGTCACACATAATGAATTTTCACGGAACGGGTGGGCGATAAAGGTGTTTGCAAGTTCAACGGGAAATTCTTTTACAGCAAATAATTTCTTTGGAAACAGCTTTAATGTTTCGACTAACAGCACACATAATACAAATACATTTACCGGAAATTACTGGAGTGAATACAATGGCTATGATTTGAACCGTGACGGAATCGGAGATATACCGTTTCGTCCTGTCCGGTTATTCTCACTGCTTATCGAAAAACATCCGCCTGCATTGATTTTGCTTCGCAGTGTTTTTGTAGATGTCATGGATGTTGCCGAGAGAATCATGCCGTCGCTTACTCCCGAAACGCTTGTAGATCATCAGCCCAAAATGAAGCCAATAAAATGATAGAATTACATCAAATAAAGAAGAGATTCGGCAAACTGAATGTACTTACAGGAATTGACCTTACCGTTCCTAGTGGAAAGATAACGGCAATTGTAGGTCCGAACGGTTCGGGCAAAACCACACTTATCAAGTGTATCTTGGGTTTGGTAACACCGGATAGCGGAAAAATTTTATTGAACGGAAAGGAAGTTCTGTCCGGTTCGGAATATCGTAAGGATTTGGGGTATATGCCACAAGCAGCCCGTTTTCCCGAAAATCTGACTGCAATGGACGTGATTGAAATGCTTGTGGATATTCGCAATTCTAAGGGTGTTTTCGACAAAGAGCTGATAGAACTGCTGAACCTAAAAAAAGAAATGAACAAACCGCTCAAAACACTCTCCGGCGGAACCCGTCAAAAAGTAAGTGCGGTGATTGCCTTTCTGTTCCGTCCGAATGTTCTCATTTTTGATGAGCCGACAGCAGGTTTAGACCCTATTTCATCAAGCAGATTAAAAGATAAAATCCTTAATGCTCGGTCGGAAGGCAAGACCATTATCATTACATCGCATATTATGAGTGAAATAGAAGAATTGGCAGATGAAGTCGTGTTCTTATTGGATGGTAAGATACTGTTTCAAGAGTCGGTAATATCAATTATAGCGAATGCAGCCGAATCAACCCTGGAGCGGGCGATAGCAAGAAGGATGAATAACTTCACCTATTCGGAGCAAATACAATGAGAACAGTTTTTAAAATATTTCATTATGAACTTCGCGATGTAATCCGCAGTAAGTGGGTAATTCTCTATACGCTTTTTTTTGTGTTAATTACCGATGCTTTGTTTCGCTTTGGCAGCGATAGTTCCCGTGCAATGCTCAGTCTGATGAATGTAATTATTCTGTTGATTCCGCTTGTAAGCATTATATTCGGTACGATGTATTATTATAATGCACGTGATTTTATCGAGATGCTTCTTGCGCAGCCGATCGAACGGAAACGGTTGTTTTTCGGGCTTTTTGCAGGACTGGCACTTCCGCTCTCGCTTGGATTTATTCTTGGAGTTTGTATCCCGTTTGCACTTCACTCAGGGGGTATCCGCGACGGAGCATCGTTTGTAATGCTGCTTGTTTCGGGAATCTTCCTGACGTTCATTTTTTTAGCACTTGCACTGCTAATATCAACGGGTACTGATGATAAGGTTCGCGGACTTGGGGTGTCGCTGCTCGTATGGCTGTTTTGTGCAGTGCTTTATGACGGGATTATTTGGCTGGTAATTGCGTATTTCGGTGATTACCCGTTAGAAAAAACTATGATTGGTCTTACTATTATCAATCCTGTTGATTTAGCAAGGATTTTAGTGATGCTAAAATTTGATATTGCTGCTTTGATGGGCTATACAGGTGCAGTTTTTGAGAAATTTTTTGGTAGTTTTGTAGGGATAGGCATTGCTGCCGGGTCATTAATGTTATGGATTATCGCTCCACTCTTCGCAGGGGTGAGGATATTTTCCAAAAAAGATTTTTAGTAGGATGATAAAGAACACACTTATACTTTTTTTGCTCGCTTTCTACACGCTCACTTCGTGTCGTGTAGCTCTGCCTCTGATGGAGTATGCGCTCAATTACAGGTATATTGTCGCCGAACTCTGCGTAAACAAAGCCAAGCCCGAACTGAACTGCTGCGGCAAATGTCATGTTAAAAAACAAATTGCTGCAGCCAATGACACCGAAAATTCTTCAAACCCCCGACAATCTTCCAAAGACCGTCAATTTCTCGAACTATTCCATCTTTGTTCGATTATTGATGATGAACCGTCGGTAACCAACAATACTGTAATCACACTTTTCTCTCGCAATGCACCCCCGCTTTGCTTGGGATATGTAACTAACCCGTCCAAACCGCCGGAAGTATAATCTCCAGATATTATTTGTACTTATATAGAGTCTAATAATAATATACAATTTGGAGCATTTAGGTCAAGGCAGGTGCTACACCTGCTTTCGGCTAAGATACCTTTTTACGAAACTATACTCTCAAAGTTATTGCAGAATTTACACTTACGTGTATTATTTGGCATTTAATGAAAAGGCAGGTGTAGCACCTGCCTTGACCGCCAAGAGATTTACTTCCAATAATTGTAAATATTTACTAGACTTTATATAACTATCGCAAGCTGTTTACTGCGGACAGGAACATCCATGTCTCGTATTCACTTGCTTGAAATATTATGTTCGAGGAGTATGCTAAATATTTTTACCCTTGAATTTCCGTAATTAGACTAAATACAATAAGTTATAAAAATAATTATGAAAAATCGTATTCTCTTCTCAATATTCTCGTTGGCAATTATCATTTCTTCATGCGGAAAAGATGACAATATCGTTAATACTATCCCCGAAACCGTTCAGAAAATTAAACTTTCCGAAGGGTATTCTTCCGGTACAAAGATAGAACTCTACTCAGATGATACTCTTCGGGTAGGGTATAACCAACTGTATATCCGTGTACTTGATTCGGCATCTCAAGCGGTTATCCGTGATGCCCGACTAGAATGTACACCTCTCATGGATATGGGAACAATGAGTCACTCCTGTCCAACGGAACAGACGCCGTCCGAACAAATCACAGGCGACCTTTTTCCGATTGCAGCAGTTTTTACAATGGCAAGTATCGGCAGTTACAAATGGTCAATCAATGTTGGCTTTCGTAACCAAAACAGTAATAAAGACGGAATAGTTTCATTACCCGTTTCGGTGTTGCAAGGGGGATTTGCTCCTCAGTCATTTGTGGATGCTGACGGCAATTCGATGATTGCTGCAATGCTTCCGATTGCCAAACCAGTGGTGGGAATGAACAATGCTGAATTTGTGGTTTATAGGAATACACTCAATGGGTATATTGCTGCTGATGATATGACAATGGAAATAATCCCCGAAATGCCGAGCATGGGGCACGGTTCGCCGAATAATGTAAATCCTGTTTCAATCGGGAAAGGACATTACACCGGAAAAGTAAATTTTATTATGACAGGCGAATGGAAAATTACGCTTGTTCTCAATCGCAACGGAACAGAACTGGGGCAACCATTCTTTTGGATTACGTTATGAAAACAATAGCTCCCTTGATTCTCTGCGGATTCTTTTTTTGTGAGGGGATTGCCCAATCCCCTCCAAAAAAAGTACTCGTTGCTGCCGATTCTACAAAGGCGGCAAAAAAATCATATATAGTCAAGCAAGAAATAGTAGTGGAAGCTGACCGCACTGCAACTGCAACACAAGCACATCATTGCACAACTATTGAATCTGCTCTCAAAGCCGAGCCGTGTATATCATTAATACGGAGAGGAAATTTTGCACTAGAGCCGACTTTACGCGGAATGAGCGGAGGGCAAATCGCAATCACTATTGACGGCATGAAAATGCACTCGGCGTGTGTGGACAGAATGGATCCTATTACTGCCTATGTAGAGCCGGAAAACCTCCACCAGCTTGAAGTAAGCACGGGGTATGGCGATGTATCGGCTGCACAAACTCAGGGCGGGACACTCAACCTTGTTACAGTCAAGCCGAATTTTGCAGAAAGATTTTCGGGTAGTGGCGAACTTGGCTTTGGGAATAATTCGCAGCTTGCACGCGTGCGCGCAAATATGAATTACGCAATGGATAATACTGCTGTTCGCGGTTCATTTTCAGTGAAAAGGTCGGGGGATTATTCGGCAGGTAATAGTATGCTCATTGCAAATTCCGGCTTTCAAAAAGAAAACTATAAGATTGATATATTGCATAAGTTAACATCTGAACAGGATATTTCACTGTCCTATATTCGTGATGATGCACGCAATATCGGCTATCCGGCTCTTATTATGGACGCAGCCAAGACGCAGTCGAATATCATGAGTGTTGATTATAAGGTACGGGAAATATCCAAGCTGATACCGCTTGCAACTGCGAAGCTCTATTGGAATACAGTAGATCATCTGATGGATGATTATTCGCGGAGTAAAACGGAAATAGAAAAAAGGGAAATCATGTCCGGAATGTATATGCCGATGGACGGCACCACCCAAACTGCAGGATTGATTGCCGATGCAATACTTGCAGCAAATAATCAAACGCTGAAACTGACAGTGGATATTTTTCACTTGTCTGCGTTTGCAGATATGACAATGTTGCCTGTATCGGGCGGAGCAAAGATGCATCTTGTTAATCTTGCTGGAGTGGATAACCTAAACACTGCTCTTGCTGCCGATTGGAATTACGAACCGGTTTCATCCGATTTCAGGTATCGAATTGCAGCCAGAATGGATTATTCACGACGTTCACTTACGGACACTGAAGGCAAGAATGCATTTGCCGCTTTTTGGAATTCGGATAATCTAACACGGAATTATAGTGCCGCAGGTATTAATTCAGCAATCGAATACACTGCTGAAGCAAATACTACAGTGCGGCTCTCTGTTGCTAGGGCTTCACGGTTGCCTACTCACATTGAGAACTACGGTTTCTATTTGTATAATCCGCTCGATAATGCTATCTATATGGGCAATCCCGACCTCGAGCCGGAACGCGGCTGGCAGGGTGAATTTGGTGTTCAGTATCGAACAGATGATATTCAATTGAAAGCAAACACTTTTGTTAATTATATCGAAAATTATATTGCAGGGCGGACGATAATCAAACCCGACCCCAACAACACCCAATTCCCGCAAGCATTCAGGCGGTATGAAAGTATCGGTGCAGCTTCCATTGTGGGAATGGAAGCCGACTGCTCATTGAAATTCTCGGATGAGTGGAATATTAGGGCAACCTATCGCTTGCAATCAGGACGTGCTATTCAACTGAGCGAATCACTTCCGTGGATGCCGCCTATGGAAATGACGACAAATATCCATTGGGAACACAATGAAATATGGGCTGAATTTGGCTGTAGAATAGCTGCACGACAACGTAATATTTCCAGAACTATTTCGACAGAAGATGAAACGCCCGGTTTTGCTGTGTTTGATATAAGAGGTAGAATTCCGATAGGTGCAGGTATTGTGATAAGCGGGGGAATAGATAATATTTTAGATAAATATTATTGGGATTATTCGAGCGTGAGGAATCTTCCCGTTGCAGGGAGGAATATTTTTCTTAGTGCTGCGATTGTTTTTTGAAACGGATGGGAGGATGTATTTACCCTCATAGCCCACGGTTTCAACTGTGGCTATGGGGATTGTACTACGAAAGAATGGTTTTAACCATTTCCGTGTTTGTTTTGGAAGCCCTTTCATTTACAAAGCCATGCTTCTCAAGTAGAAACATGGCTTTGTTCATAAGTATTTACAACAAAAAACATCAAAGTACAAAGTTTAACCCTAAATTTACAGCAAGATAGGTCGTTGAGACATCTTCAGAGAAAATAACGTTATATTTTGCGTTTAAATCTAGTGATACAGAACCGACTGGAATGATAAGCCCAAACATTGGTGCAATACCAAAATCAGATGTACTAGAACGTACATCAATCTTTTGCCCAAGAACCTCACCTTTTACATAACCACTTTCAAAAAATACACCAATATCGCCACCGATATACGGAATTGTTTTCTTCTCACTTAGTCCGAAACGTATTCCTACATTTAAAGGAATGATATTAAATCTTGCGCTTACTCCTTCCGGCAGCTTTTCCTTCGGACCATACGTAGTATATGCAAAATGACCTGTAAGCCATATTGACTTTCTGAACTCATACAGCAGTGTCACACCGCCTCCAAAACCGGTTCCGAAAGCATCACCAAAATCACCTGTTGGGACTGCTATACACGCTTGAACTGATAGACTTGCACTACCTTCTTTTGCTGACGCAGTGAAAACGGTCGTTATCATGAAAACGACAAGAAGACCAATATATTTTTTCATAAAAATCCGTGAAAATTGTAAATGATTTAACTACAAAATCAAACTAACTTTAATTAAATTAAATTCCAAGATAAAATTTAAAAATTAAGAATTATCTGTCGTAAATAGAAGTGGTTTCGACAGGAGGGAATATTTATCGAAGTACGGTGATTATGTTTTTGAAATGTAAGTGTTGTATTTACTATAACTCACTGTTTTTCAACCATGAGGCGTAATGTGGGGTGTAAATATGGAAGAATGTACGTAACTATTTCCGTGTTTTTTCAATCCATAGGAATCGAACGACGGATAAGTTTCATAACGCCATTATTATCGTTGTGTTTATTCTGTGGAATAATAAAAATTCCTTGAAATGAAAAACTGACAATAAATATTACAATTGAAATATATCCTACTACCATTCGATTACGCCCGATTGGCTCCATATTTCGTACAGGCGGATGGTTGAGTTTCATAATAAAACGGGTGATTACAACCCAAAACAGCCAGCCGTTCCATCCGTCAAAATACCATGCTCCGTGCGTTTTAAGCCATGCAAAGGTATCTAATATACTGCTTGTTGGTGCAAAATTGTAAATTTGCTGTTCGACAAATTCCAAAGCCAAACCTACGATTGACCCCATGCCAATCACAAGCAATATCCACCAAAACACCCTCGAAATAATACGCTGGCTCTTACCGAACATCGAAAAAATAACATGACCACCGTCCAATTGACCTATCGGAAGCATATTAAGTGCAGTTACAAACATTCCGAACCAACCGACACATAAAAACGGATAATGGTAAATTTCATTCATAGGAGGTAGAAATTCACCGGGGCTAACGAAAATTGCTGCGAAAAACTCATAAAGAAGAGTTGTGCCGAAATACAAGCCGTGACGAGCAACATCACCACCATTCACCATATATTCAGGGTGAATTGAATACAGGTAATCCCTCGGCGGGAGATTTGTCATTCCAATAATGAGAATAATCAAACACACTACAAATCCCGCGATAGGTCCTGCAACCCCAATATCAAACAATGCTTTCCTGTTTGGAATTGGCTCATTGGTTTTGATAAATGCCCCGAAAGTACCGAAAGGCGATAGGAATATAAACGGCATCGGTAAAAAATAGGGCAGTGTTGCATCTACCTTATGATATTTAGAGGCAAAATAATGTCCGAACTCATGCGCGGAGAGAAATGCCATCAGCAAAAGTGAATAGGTAATGCCATAGTGCCAATTTGTAATTTCAAAATAATCTTTACCTGCCCAGGTCGTACCGGCAATGGTTGTAGTGATAAGGGTAACAATAAACAAAAGCAGAGGAATACCGTAGAGTTTCAGATAAGAGCGTCGTGGAAGCGGCGGGTTAAGTTCTTCGGGAGATGTATAGTAGCTTGAATCCATAGAGAATAAATGCGTAGTTGTGCTTATGTGGAAGAGAATGTTCTGCAAAAATACGAAATAAGCGTAACTTTTCGACTGCGATACAGTTCCGTCATGACATTACACGGAAAGTACAGCTTAATAGCAATGTCGAAAATTTAATCAACCTGATTACCCGACGGCTTTAAGTCCCGGAAAACCCATCTTGAAATTTTCCAGAGTCTCAATAACCGTTTTTGCAATCAGGTATTCTTTGTACCAGTTTTGGTCGGCGGGAACAATATGCCATTCTGAAGACAGCGAACAGTGCTCGAAGGCATCTTCGTATGCTTTCATATAGTCGTCCCAATATCCGCGTTCTACGATGTCATTTTCATTGTATTTCCACATTTTGGCTGGGTTGCTCATTCGTTCTTGAAGCCGTATCAATTGTTCTTCTTTGGAGACATGGAGATAGAATTTGAGAATTGTTGTAGAATTTTCAGTAAGTAATTTTTCAAAATTATTGATATGGTTATACCGTTGCTTGATTACCTTGTCGTCCACCCAATGATGCACACGTTGAACAACCACATCCTCATAGTGTGAACGGTTAAAAACCGTTATCATTCCTTTTTCAGGGACGTGCTTGTGGATTCGCCACAGGAAGTCGTGTTTCATTTCGACATCTGTCGGCTTTTTAAACGGAATAACACGACAACCGAGAGGGTTCACTGCGTCGAAAACATTTTTTATTGCACCGTCTTTGCCAGAGCCGTCCATTCCCTGAATTACAACAAGCAGGGAGTGTTTACCTTCGGCATAGAGCAGATTTTGCAATTCTTCCAGCTTGATTTTGAGCTTTAAAAGCTCCTTTTTCGTTTCTTCTTTATCGTACTTTTTGGGTGCGCGGGTATCAATGCTGTTTAAATTGATTTTTGGCATATTGTTTTTGATTGTATGGAAAAATATGTGTTGTAATCCATGAATTATAGAGTAATTTTCCGACCGATGATATCAAATGCCTTTATGGTTGTGGCTTTCATAGAACTATTCTCATACCCGTCCGCAAACATTGTCCATATCATTGTGTCTCTTGGATTGCCGTCGGTATCAACAGTTCTTTTCTTCAGTGTTGCTTCGTGAACATATCCGAGTTTTTGGGGAATAACCATACTGCGAATGTTATCGGGTGCGCAATGAATTTCTATGCGCGAATGCTGTTCAATTTCAAAGCCGACTTTTGTCAAAGCCCGAACAGTCTCTGTTGCATAACCGTTATTAATGTGTTTTGCACTAATCCAATAACCTATTTCAGCAGCACCCTTGCCAATTCTTGTATGTAACCCGGTTCCACCGATAAGTTCATCCTCTGATTTATTGAATATTCCGTAAATATAGTCATTGCCAAGATCAAATTGCCCTCTAAAATAGCGCAACCGGTTAATAACATCTTCAATAGGTGCCGGCTCGTCTTTTGCCCAAGGCATCCACGGCAATAAATGTTCTACACTTATAGTTATTGCATCCAGAAGCATCTTGGCATCAGCGGGTTCGTAGCAGCGAATGATAAGCCGTTCTGTTTCTATTTTGTATGTTTGTGCAATGCTCATAGTATGATACTCACTTTATTTTTTGAAGCTGTGTCACTGAATGTTGAAACGGATATAATCAAACATAATTCTTTTTAATATTCTTTCAAAAGGGTAAGAATATTATTGGAATTAACTAGTAAAATGGTTCTCTCACAATTTTTGTGATTTCAGCAAACGCAGAAATCCCCCTTAGTCCCCCTTTAACAAGCAGGGCTGTTTTTCTAAAGGTGACAGATTGTTGTATCTCCAGTAGGGAGAATATATCGGTAGAAATAGAGGTTCCCCTGAGTCTTCAAGTCCCTTCGGGGCGACACTGTACCAGCAATGTTACTATATTACGTTCCTGACGGAACTTTACAGGAAGCGATGAATATGTTTTCTACCGATATGTTGCCCCGATGGGGCAGCACAATTGATGATTTTATATTCAAATCAGAACTTAACAGCCCTGCTTTAACAAGGGGGAGATAAGATAAATAATTGAAATAACAGCAATATACGTCATCCCCTTGTTAAAGGGGAACGAGGGGGGGGTATATACTACCACAAAAATTGTCAGAGAATCATAATAATTTATTGTGAAGAATCAGTTTAACTGTCACTTTTTGTCGAGACAGGTAAATATACTCCAACATAAGCACCGTCCTGCAAAATAGGTACGGTATTACTTTTGTTAAATTCGCTTGCCAAATAGACATCATTGATAAACCCTCTGTCAATCAGCTCTTTTCCGGAACTACACCGCATAATTTCATCCGTCAGGTTATCTTTCACACTCAAAAAAGCTGATAAAGCTGCCTTGCTTTCAGGTGATAAATTACCCTTCAAAAAATAAATTATTGCACCGGCACCGATTAAATCTTCAAATGAAGGTCGCAGTAAGCCGTCTTGCCAACGTTCGCCAGACGGAATGATTGCAATAGTTTTTCCTAATTTCATTGCATAAGTGGCTACGGCTTTAGCATTCCTCAACGAGCCGCAAATTGTATGAGTGTTTCCTGTGGATAGTGATAAGACCGAACCGTTTGGTGATGGTAAGACAAGTGAAGTATTTTTTGGAATGCTTACGAGTGAGGTTGGGGAAAGTGAGTACGAATCGGTTTGATTTCTGGTAAAGTCCGCTAGTTCGGCGTGGACTGACTCTGCATATGCAATTGCGGTTTCATCTTTCCACCTGTATGGATAAATTTTTGCACCATTGCCCGTTGCAATATCCACACTTGTTGAAAATGAAAGAATGTCAACAATAATTACTACATCAGAAATGGGAGCAAGAAGCTCAACTCCGTGCAATCCCCATTCAAGTCGGATATCAAATTCATGTTGATTGAATATCATATGATATTTCTTGTTTAATACTACATAAAAATAGGTCTTAACATAGTACTAAGTAATACTTTAGACTGCTGTTGCCGTCGTGTTGAATCGTTGATAATCGAAACGAAGTTACGGATAACCCCAAAAAAGCACAAGTTAAAATTTGAGTTTCTACAGTCAATCCATGAAGTATTGTTTTACCGACTTCTTATGAATTGGTATATTTGTCTGGAAAGAAACGTAATAACCACCCTCAGTTATACTGTAATGAGAAAGACCGGTATTGATTTGAAACACATTTTATTGAAAAATATACACAAAATAGTCGTACTGTTTATCCTGACAATTGCAAACTTTTACGGTATATATGCCGGTGAAGTTCGTATTTCTGTAGCCGGTGCAAATGCTCGTCAAGGTGATCATTTAACAATTGCTGTGTCCGGGTCGGTGAGTGCAGATACACTAAGCAGTATCCGTATTGTATTCGATTATAATGCAAACCGCCTCAGAATAGACAGCGTTGGCGGAAATGTAAATTATGTGATAAAATGTGCCCAGCCAACTGTGTTCGACAGTGTATTTGCTGAACTCGGTACGTTGAAAGTATCGTGTACTGACGCACAAAATATTGCCGATGGGAATATCTGTACACTTTATATCACCTGTCTGGCAGGCGAGGGTAATGAAGCATTAATTACTCCTTCCGAAGTCGTTATCAATGATTCGAATCTAATTGGTAATTTTGAATCGGGGAAAATTACATTCAACGATACACCCGTTAAACAAAAGTTTATCGAGGGGCTCGGCTACCCTTCACCTAATCCTTTTTGGGGAACTATCCGCATTCCGTATACTATTGACCAACCGACAAATGTCAGCTTTTACATTTACGATCTCGTCGGACGTTTAGTACGGGAATTTCCAACCGAACCACGAACGCGAGGCAGTTATTTTTTCAATTTTACACCAAATGAAGGAGAGTTTTCCAATGGTGCATATTATTTGTTTATGAAAACAGATGCTACTCTCTATAGTTCATATTTTCTCAAAATACGATAGTTCACGATGTTCACCTTAATATAAATTATATAAAATAATTGTATGATTACTCAACCTAAACCACTGTATCTGAGGCAGCAATTAGCGATGATGTTGCTTCTTGTTTGTATCTGTTTTATATGCTCACAGCCAATTAAAGCGGCTAATTCTCCTGCAAAAACAAACGAGGGGACTGAATTTTGGTTATGTTTCGAGAGAAATTATAAGGATGCACCTCAGGGAGTACCTAAATCTAAAAATGATATCCAGCTTCAACTTTTTATTACGGGCAGCAAGAATTCTAAAGTTTCGATAGAAATTGAGGGGATTAACTTCAAACGTGACGTGAATGTAGCATCTGACACTGTGTCTAATGTGATAATTGACGGTGCGGCACTGGTAAAAAGCGAAGAAATCCCGGAGAGATTGGCAGTTCATGTAATTTCGGATAATCCGGTGGCTGTGTACGGTCTGAGTAGCCGCTGGCAAACAACAGATACATACTTGGGATTACCTGTTTCTGTACTTGGAAAAGAATATTTTGTAGCCGGCTATAAATATTGTGAAGGTCTGCTTTCGCAATTTGCAATTGTTGCCACCGAAGACAAAACTAATGTGACTATTACTCCAACAGTAACCACGTCTAAAAAACACCCTGCCGGAGTGCCGTACAGAGTTATGCTCAGGCGCGGAGATGTATATCAAGTAACCTCATTGCCCGATACAGCAACGCCACCCGATTTAACTGGGAGCAGTATCATTGCGGATAAAAAAATAGCAGTTTTCAGCGGACATCAATGCTCGTATGTTCCGCAAGGGGTAGTTGGTTGCAATCATCTTGTTGAGCAGTTGCCACCTACAAAAACATGGGGAAATAATTATTATATAGGAATGCTTGAAGGTCGAAAACATTATACTGTACGTGTCCTTGCTGCGCAGAATAATACAAAAGTACATGAAGATTCTAAATTGGTTGCTACGTTGAATGCAGGACAGTTTTATGAAAATTCGGGTGTAAGTCGAAATTTGCAAATTGTTTCAGATCATCCTGTTCTTGTTGCTCAATATTCGCATGGTTTTTTGGACGGCGATTCGGTCGGAGACCCCATGATGCTGTTAGTTAGCCCTGTAGAACAATTTACGAAAGAAAAAAGATTCGCAACTCCTAAGACCGGGCAATGGAAGCATTATATAAATGTAACAATTCCGACTAATGCCGTTAAAAGCATTATGCTGGATTCACAACCTGTTGATTTCTCATTGTATAAATTTCAAAAACTTGGCGATACCTCATATTCAATTGGTCAAATTCAAGTATCATTCGGTGCACACACAATAGTTGCAGACGAACCGTTTGGTATATGTTCCTATGGTTTTGGATATGGTGATGAAGCATACGATGCCTACGGTAATATGGGCGGTCAGGCATTTAGAGAAATTAAGCCCTAACATTTTGTTGTTTTCATTTCCAAAGTACTGAAGGGTCTTTCGGTCAAAAGTAAATATTTACTTCAGGAAACAGATTCTAACGTTATACTTCTTATTTTCCCCGCAAACGCTAATGCACGTATTTCACAACAGTAAAATAAACAAGTTAATTGTATTTCAAATTCTAAAGTTTGCAACGTCTCTTGCAGTATTGTTTCTGTTCTCTGCAACGTTTAGTTTATCTGCTTTCGGTCAGAAAATGGGAGCAGTAAACATTCGTGAAAAAACTACAGAAGGAACAGAATTCTGGCTGTGTTTTCAGCGAAACTACAAAGATTTACCTCTCGGAACGCCTAAATCAAAGAATGACCTTCGTCTTGAATTATTCCTAACCGGAAGTGCAGACTCGAAAGTATCGGTGGAGATAGATGGGCTGGGCTTCAGACGTGAACTGAAAATAGTGGCGGGTACAGTAACAAATTTAATCATAGACCCTGCCGCCCAAGTGAAGGGCGAGGAAATGACACAACGACTGGCAATACACGTTGTATCAGATAATCCTATCTCAGTCTATGGATTGAACAGCCGCTGGCAGACAACGGATACTTATTTGGGACTGCCAGTTTCGGTACTTGGCACAGAATACAGGGCAATCGGCTATAAATATTCCGAGGGGTTGCTCTCGCAGTTTGCCATTATTGCTACTGAAGATGAAACAAATGTAACAATTGTCCCTACAATAACAACTTCCAAACGTCATCCTCCCGGAATTCCTTTTAGCGTCAAACTTCGTCGTGGCGATGTCTATCAAGTTACATCTCTTACCGACCAATCCAGCCGCACAGATTTAACCGGTAGCCGTATTTCTGCCGACAAAAAGATAGCAGTATTCAGCGGACATCAATGTGCGTATGTGCCGGAAGGAATAGTTGGTTGTAATCACCTCGTAGAACAACTGCCACCTGTCACTGCATGGGGAAGCCATTATTATATCGGGATGTTGGAGGGGCGTTCCCGCTATACAATTCGTGTACTTGCCGAGCATAACAAAACAAAAGTATTCGAAAATTCTATCCTAGTTGCTACATTGGATGCGGGACAATTCTACGAAAATTCTGCGGTACGTCAGCATCTTCAAATCACAACTGACCATCCGGTTCTTGTAGCTCAATATTCTCAAGGATTTTTGAACGGTGATTCGATTGGCGACCCGATGATGCTTCTAGCCAGCCCTACACAGCAATTTTTAAAAGGATATAGATTTGCCACTCCCAAAAGCGGACAATGGCGGCACTTTGTGAATGTAGTTGTGCCGACGGCAGCAATCGGAACTCTGCGACTCGATTCGCGTCCGGTTGACTCTACCATATTTGAAACACTCGGACTCAGTAGATATTCAATTGCTCAAATACAAGTGTTGTATGGGACTCACACTCTTGTTGCAGGGCAACCGTTCGGAATGTATTCCTATGGTTTCGGTTATGGTGATGATGCGTATGATGCATATGGCAACATGGGCGGACAGTCATTTTTCGATATTGAACCGGTTCCCGATACAATTGCTCCAGCCGGAGAGTCGAAGCTCCTGCAAGGACGTATAAATGTTATTATCCGCGATGACAGAACTACCGACAGAGGTCTGAAATCAATAAAAGTATTATTTGCACAAGGACTTCAAACAGCCATTCCACTTATAGAAGAGGGGTTGCCTCAGGCATCTTTCATGGTTAAGCCAATCGAAACAGGTAAGCCGGGGCGAATGGTACTCCAAGCAACTGATGTAGCAGGTAACCGATCTATTTTTACGGTATGTTACACATTTGATAATCAGACTGAGAAGTTTGATTATAATTTCTGCCAAGGAGAAAACAAAGAATGTCTGCCTGAGCAAACGTGGCAAGTAGGTGCGTATGGGGTTATTGGGCAGAGTTTCCACTCACCGACTTTTTCATCAACCGGGGATGTTCATGCTCTAGGTGAATTTGGTTCAGCTGGCGGAACAGGCGGATATTTGGGGGGTATGATCTCAAAACGAATGAATCAGGATTTTGCAGTTTCGGCGAGAGTAGAGTTAGGTAATGTAGGAGGTACTCTGATTGCACCCGATAGTGTTATCGGGCAAACGCGCGACATTAATACCGGGCTGATTGTTCCATTCCAAGAGGCGCGTTGGCTTCATTTGTCGGGAGTGTCGCTGTCGCTTGGTTTGGCAGCAGAATGGTATATTGATCGTTCTGTCTATATACTGGGTGGATTTCAAGGGGAACTGCTCCTTTCAAAATCAGTAGAAGTGACAAAGGAAATTCTCATACCCGATAATTTGGTATATTCTTCAACTGGCGAACGTACAATGCTTGAGCCGATTTCAACCCTTTTAGCACTTAAAACAGTGCGACTGGCTGGGATTGGCGGCATAGGGTTTACATATCCTGTTAGCCAGAAATTCTCTGTATTTATGGAAGGAACGTATACGTATTATTTAGGAAGTATTATTACCGACGGTGATTGGAATCTTTCTAAAATATCATTTCATGCCGGTGCAAAAATTCGATGGTAATTAACGTTCCTAAATTGTATGACAGATTTATTTTAATTTTATATGTCCTGTCATTCTGAACGTTAGTGAAGAATCTCTGTATGTTGTTAAGCCCTTTATTTGTGTTTTGCATTGCGGAGATTCTTCGGTCTAAGAATCCCTCAGAATGACAGCAATTTTATTTTTCAATTAATTCTGTCTTAGTACTTATTCTATCAATTAACCCATTAAATTTATGGACTTTTCTCTCGAAAAACTTGCCATTGATCTCAAAAGTGCTGCCGAGTTTGTATCCCATCGTGTTATTAATCGTGAAGAAATTATCCAACAAGCGTTTTGTGCTTTTCTAACGGGTGAACATTTACTCCTGCAAAGTCGTACAGGGGTAGGTAAATCGTTACTTGCAGAGCAATTGTTTGCTATGTTTGAAGGTGCAAATATATTTCGAGTACAGGCATCCAAAGAACAGCAGCCGGATACTTATTTTGGGGGACTTGATATTGAGAAACTGAAAATAGGGAAAATATATCACAATACTGAGGGCTCGCTCGTAGAATGCGACTTTGGGTTTATTGATGAAATTTTTGACGCAAATGATTTTACACTCAGAGCATTGCTTTCGCTTCTGAATGAACGCCGAATGATACGCGGTGTACAGAATGTACCCGCGAATATACACACCGTAATTGCTGCAACAAACTATCTGAGAATAAGCGAAGTGACGGAGGCGATTTTGGATAGATTTCTCTATAAATCAATTATTCTTCCTGATAAAGACCCCTTAGTCCAATTCAAAATTTCCGCACAATACTCCCAGCATTCCGGAAGAGTCATTGAACCTAAAAATAAAATTAAGTTCCCGCATCTCAAAAAATTACAGCAGATGATCGCCGGAACAGATACGAGTTTTAAGTTTGCCATCAGCGCAGAAATGCTCTATTTTACTAATTTGGTCATCAGGCATTATGAATTCTCACGAAACCGAGCACAGCGTGAACGGTTTAAAGGGCATTCAGCGACTGCATTCAGCGATTTTTATATTTCTCCCCGTACCCAAGCAAAGTCGTTAGATCTTCTTCGAGCCCTTGCTTTTATGGATGGACGCACCCTTGCTACCACCGGTGATGTAGAAAAACTGTACTATATTTTTGCAACAGTTGGTATTCCGGAGGAAGTGCAGATGTTTAAAAAATCATTTAATGCCATTAATAATGCACTTAACTCCGGCAACGGCTTCGAGCAAATTCGTATTCTACTTGCATACGAAACTCTCTTAGAACAAATTGAAGATGACCATTCCATCCTCCAACGCCCACTTCATACCACACTTTCAAACACGCCGCTACGCCTCACACTTCTCGAATGGCTCAAAGAAAAAGTAGCAGGAATTGACCAAGCAGTTCATCATAACAAACGTGTTCTCGAAAATTTTATTCGTGAACTTGTACCCGTATGCGACGAAGTGCGAGAATTAAAACTTGCACTCGAAAAAGAATCCACACGGATTTTTCAACAAATCGGGAATTAATATTCGAAGAGTCAATATTGTAAATACTGGGACAGAATTAATTGAAAAATCAAAGTGCTGTCATTCTGAGTTCCTGATAGTCGCCGAGCCGCCTACAAAATAATACAATGACATAAAAAA
>CAZGNO010000073.1:0-18220 GCA_964527785.1 uncultured Chitinophagaceae bacterium | reverse complement strand
GCAACGGAGACCCTGAATCGAGTTCAGGGTGACAAGCGTAAGTATTTTATTCCAATGTCATTGCATTATTTTGTAGGCGGCTCGGCGACTATCAGGAACTCAGAATGACAGAAGGCAACTGTTTTATTTTTATGTCATTGCTTTACTTTGTAGTCGGTTTTCGCGACTATTGTGAACTCAGAATGACAGGCAAATTAAGTCATATCATTTACAAAAATTACTGCTAAATCTCACCAAAATTATCACTTACTTATACAAAAAAACCCGCGTTTTGAGGCGCGGGCTTTTGAAAAACAGAAAAGTCGTTTTATCAATTCTCGCGGTAGAATTTACTGCGATTATCCTCGATAGTTGCTTGTTCTTTTTGAGTGGCAACCCATTGGAAATATGCTGATGACTTCGCTTGCTGAGCCATTGCCTTTTGCATATTATCACCTTCTACTGCAAATTTCGACTCATCAGCAGATTGCTTGTTAGTTACTTGGATAATAAAATATCCTCTTTCTCCGCGAATAGGACCGACTATTTTCCCGACAGGCGCCATCATTGCTTTGGCTGTAAATGCCGGTTCAGTTCCAAGTCCCATCACTTGACCGTTATCACGAATACGAGCAGCAGTACGAACTTCAATTGACGGGTCAATTTCAGAAACGCGGGCAATAAGGTCTTTGTCTTTAATTTTATTATAGATATCTTCCGCTTTTGCTTTGATAATATCTAATTTTTTGATACGTTTCAAACGTTCTTTGATTTCTTCTTTCATGTCTTCAAATGTTTTCACACCCGGCAGACGCATATCTGAAACTTGAATGACAACCACACCGAAACGTTTTATTTCGATTGGATTTGAAACAGCACCAACTTCATTTTCAAAAGCAAATTCAGTCAAGTAGCGTGAACCGAGAACCGGTGTTTGTTTCTCAAAGAATACTGTCTCAACACTACTCTTTTTCAATTGTTTTGCGAGTGTATCGAATTGCTTTCCGCCGGCAACTTGTTCCTTGAAACTGATAGCGTCACGTTTCAACATATTACGAGTAGCACCGCTAAGAATAACATCAAATTTAATTTCCGAATATTTGATTTCATCGCTTGATTTCTCTTTAACGGAAATGATGTGAAAACCAAATTGAGTTTCAACAGGACCGAGCAGACTTCCGACTGAAGCAGCGAATGCAGCATCTTCAAACGGTTTCACCATATTACCCTTGCCAAAAAACCCTAAGTCGCCGCCTCTTGATGAATTAATTTTATCGGCAGAGTATTGCGAAGCAATTTGCGCAAAATCTTCACCAGACTTAATACGCTTTACTAATTTTTCGGTAAATGCCTTTGCACTGTCTTTGTTTGCACCGAAATTAATAAGAATATGGCTTGCTTTAATTAATTCCTTCTCACCTGTACGCAGACTGTCCACTCTGAAAAAATATGTTCCGTCAGCCATTTTAATCGGACCGACTACATCACGCTGCTGTGCAGTTTGAAGCAATGCCAAACGAACCGGGTCAATCTGCTTTAGTGAAGCAAAGTCGTTTGTTTTACCACTGTAACTTGCAAAGTTTAATTCAAACACAGAATCTTTTTGCTGGCTGGTAGTAGCCCCGGCTATTTCTTCTTGAATACGGTTTACTCGCTTATTGAGGTTATTTGTATCAACAGAAGACGGTACAAGCGGGAAACTGACATATTTCAATTTTCTGGTAGCTTTCTGCTTGAAATACTGCTTGTTCTTTTCATAATATGCTTTGATTTCATCGTCCGAAACCGATACTTCCTTATCAGCAATTTTGCTGACATCAAAAGAAATATAATTTACATCGGCACTGCTGTTGTCAGCTACATATTTGCTTTTCAAATAGACGGAAGAAGTCATGGAAGCAGGCAAGCTGACCAATGAGCGCATTGATTCGCTGAGTTGATTTTTTTTGAGGAAGTCCTCAATGCGCAACAGTCCGCGTTTGATTTTTACAACTTCCGAATCTGGGTCTACTTGATTTGCAGGAATTTTTCCCGCTTGGATAAGCTGACGGATATTATCGCCGATACTTTCAGGGTCGGTAACAACTTTTAAATATTGGTCACGGTTGAATTTTCCGGTGCTGTCGGTAAAATCTTTGCGCAAATAATCAGGAGGATTATCGAGCATAATGTCCTGAATTTGGTCAGCAGTAATCATGATTCCCGCTTTTTCGGCTTCTTGTGTCAAAAGAGCTTCTTCTACCATTTGATCCCATACTTGTTGGCGAAGTTGTTCTTCGTCAATTTCAGCTTCGGGATTGCCCGCGCGCTGTTGGTCTACCATTTCTTTTACACGCGCATCGAAGTCTTTGCGCATTATTTCCGTTCCGTTTACACTGCCGAGTGATTCGCTTGCGTATCCTTTGCCTTTGGTAAGTATTTCGGCTATATTAGAATCCGAAATCACCATAAAGCCGATGAAAAGGAAAGCGAATAACCCTAAAAGGTAGGGGGAAAATTGCCTCATTCTTGATAATAAGCCCATCGTAAATTATACTCCTTCAATCAAATAATAGGTTGTTACAATACTTGTCTTTGTTAATTTTGCACGAAAATAAAACGCAAAACTATTCACGTTTGACGACTTTTCCAAGTAACTTCTCATTTTTACTCTTATTTTGGTATGGAACTCAATTCTCTCCGCCTGCAAATTATACCTTCCGATAATGCTTTATTACACGAAGAAACAGATATTCACCGTGTTAATCGCCTTAAAAATTATCTTGTCCAACTTCATTATCTCAAGAATCCGCCAATAGTAGGGAAAATAAAATCTGGTGATGAAGCACATTATATTGTTCTCGACGGTGCTACCCGAACTACCGCATTGCGCGAACTGGATGTTCCCGATATACTTGTCCAGGTGGTTGAATACGGCGAAGGCGGAATTTCGGTTGAAGCGTGGAATCATGTGCTTCCGAATGTTACCAATCTTAATATTATTGATACTATCGGTTCATTGGATGGCTTTTCACTCGTCAAACTATCGCTGCACGAAGCTCAGAAAGCAGTGCTCATGCGTGAAATTGCCGGATATATTTATTCGTCGCCAAATACAGTCCTCGGTGTGAGTGTGCCCGGTGATTTCTTTACTCAAATCGAGATGCTCTCCAAAATTGTAAAAACGTATGAACAGCACGGTGAAATATACCGTTTGGCGCAAGCCGATCTCGAACAGCTTATTGCGGCACAACACGAGCATTCCTCCGTTATGGTATTCCCTCAATTTACACCGCGTGAAATTCGCGATATTGCCCTCAGCAATTCAAAGTTACCTGCCGGTATTACCCGCCATATCATTCCGGGTCGCGCCCTGAATGTAAATATTCCTTTGGAGCTTCTGAGCAGTTCGCAAACCGTTGAAGAAAAAAACAAATGGCTGGACAAATGGCTAACCGACAAAATTGTACAGCGCAAAGTGAGGTATTATCACGAGCCGGTTTTTGTGTTTGATGAATAATTACTTGAAATTTCAAAAAATGACAACCCATCTAAATCTCCGTGCAGTAGCAATTATCCCCGCACGATATGCTTCAACCCGTTTTCCCGGTAAGCCGCTCGTTGATTTGAACGGCAAGACACTCGTACAACGCGTTTGGGAAGCGGCTATGAATGCCAAGACCCTCGACAGGGTGGTAGTTGCTACCGACGATGAACGTATTGCACTCCACTGTGAGAGTATTGGTGCGGAATACATCATTACCTCCGCAGACCTGCCAAGTGGAACTGACCGTGTGGAAGCCGCCTATCGCGGACTGAATATCCACGCTGAAACGATATTGAATATTCAGGGAGACGAGCCGCTCCTTCAAAGTGATTTGATTGACCAATTAGTTCTCGCAATGGAACGCTCCGGTGCTGATGTGGTAACACCAATTAAAAAAATTACGTCGAATGAGGAATTATTTAACCCGTCCATTGTGAAGGTTGCACTTAGAAACGACTTTACAGCATTGTACTTTTCACGGAGTACGATTCCGCATTATAGGGGAATTGACAAGGAATTGTGGCTCTCCCATTATCAATATTGGAAGCATATCGGGTTGTATGCGTATCGTCCGCATTCTTTGAGGAGATTCGTCGAGTTGCAGCAGTCTCCGCTTGAAATTGCCGAATCACTTGAGCAGCTTCGGCTGTTTGCCGACGGAGCGCTCTTTCAGTGTATTGAGACTGACTGCGAACTGATAGCTGTAGATACTCCTGAGGATGCCGAGAGAGTTCGATTGTTTCTTTAACGCAAAAGTCGCAAAGGAGCGCAAAAGGTTCGCAAAAGGTTGCGCCTATAGTTCAATTCTTTACAATTCTTAATTCTCTATGCTGTTTCCCTCGCTGGTAGGTCATGCCGCCGAACTATACCGTATTATTTGGAAATCGCCGCAACCTGCCGATGCTATTGCCTCTGAGTTTTTCCGTTCACATAAATACATAGGCAGCAAAGAGCGTAAATTTATTTCAGAAACAGTATTTGCTACGCTGAGAATGCACTCAACAGCCACGCATATTGCCGAAGCCCACCATATAGCTCCTCGCAAAGAACCAATACCACTCGAAAAAGAAATCAAGATAATACTGGCAGGGTGCTTATTTGGCGAGCGTATCGGAGCATACTCCCCTCTTCCGCTTTTGAACCGTTCTTTTGTAAAAAATGACGGAGAATATTCCATTGAAGATTTGTGTAAGGAAACACTTGTAGCGCGGCTTGAATACAGTACCCAAGATGCCACTGAGTGGATAACGGCGACCGAACAGTCATTTAAAGAACTGGCTGAAGAAAATTCATATACGTATTGGTGTTTGCCGGAATGGATAGCTGCCTCATGGAAAAATCGAGATGTTGCACCGCTTGCCCTGAGCTTGCTGAAAAGTGCTCCTGTGTGCTGTCGGGTCAATTCACGGGCTATTTCCCGTCAGAGGGCATTGGAAGAGCTTGCAAAAGTACCTATCGTCGCAGCACCAAGCGCATTATCACCCGACGGAATCGTTCTTGCCGGTCGAGACCAATTATCCCAAGTGGAATTGTTCAAATCTGGTGCAATCGAGGTGCAGGACATCGGCAGCCAAATCATCGGCTATGCCCTTGCTCCCGAAGAAGACTGGACAATACTCGATGCCTGCGCCGGAGCAGGCGGCAAGTCGCTCCACCTTGCTGCATTGCAGAATGATTCGGGAACAATCATCAGTACCGATATTGAATTTAAGCGGTTACGTGAACTGGACTTCAGGGCAAAACGTGCCGGCTTTCAGTCTATATCTACATTTATTCTTTCTCCTAAAAATGAGAAGGCATTAGCTCAATTTATCGGGAGATGTGATGCCGTACTTGTGGATGCACCGTGTTCGGGTATGGGTACTGCCAGGAGAATGCCAATGGTAAAGTGGCGGCTGACGGCATCTCTTATAGCAAAGTTAGCACGGAAACAAGTGGAAATTCTTACGGAGAAGTCGAGATATGTTCGTCATGGAGGCGTACTGGTCTATGCTACCTGTTCGTTGATGCCACAGGAAAATGAGGAAGTTGTAAACAGGTTTTTGAAAGAGAATGACAATTTCGAACTTGAACCGCTCGACACAGCATTCAGCAGCTACGGAATAACAATTGAAGGTATGGAAAAGGATGCGTCAATGACTACCTTGCTGCCGAATGTGCATGGCACTGACGGCTTTTTTATTGCGCGGATGAGGAGGGTGGAGTGAATTAAAGCATACCCACGGTTGAAACCGTGGGCTATACTTTTAACAATCAATGTGCAATAATTAGTTTTTGTGAAGTTATACCATTATCACTATTTATAGAAATTATATACATACCGTTTGCTAATTCTACAGTTGGCAAATGAAGTGTATTTGTTCCTATTTGGGTTTGGTATTGAATCGGGGGTAGTACTTCTACTCCGAGAAGATTTGTAATTCTTAAGCTAATATTCACCGGACTATCCGTTGTAAAGGTAAGTGTTGCTTCTGTGTTGGTGGGTTGAGGGGAAATCGTTAGGGAATGAGTACTCTTTGATACTTCACCTTCATCAACACGCGTAACAGCATCACTGATTTTGAAAGCTACAAGCTTAAAAGCAGTAGTAAATTCTTCAGCTTTTCCTGTTTGACAGCTAAGATACAGGGTATGCTCATCAACTACTCCAATAGAAACACCAAAATCACTCGTTGTTGAGTCGCCAAACGTCTCCTGCCATTTTACATTACCGGAGTAATCTGTTCTAATAAGGCATATGTCCGATGAAGTATATGGATGAATTGCTTGCTGAAACTTGTCATAAGAAGACCCTATCATTACAATATCTTGATTGGGAGTTTCTACAACCTGATTAACTGAATTATAATCTCTTACAGCATATTGCCGCCTGAATTGTAATTCTCCTGAAGAACTGAACCTACGCATAATAACATATGTCGTATCACTGATTGGAGCTGTGGTTGCCACTACAATAGTACTGTCTTTCGTTTCAATGGCAGAACTGTAATAACTGTCATAAGAATACGGCACATCAGCCCATACTTGCTTCCAAAGTAGTACGCCGCTACTGTCAAACCGCCAAAACTGCTGGGATGTGGCTGTATCTAGGCGTGTATGTATGAGTGCACCGAAACCGCCGTCTTTCGTTTGGAAAAATGACCTGACAAACATGGACACTGTGTGCAGAGAATCTTGTGGTGCTTCCTGTATTAGAATGCCATCTTCATTATAGAAGCGTAAAATAGGTCGTGTCTTATATGTAAAAACATTAACTCCATTATTAGTTAATACGGCATAACGTTTATTAGCACATTTGATAAATGGGTTACTAGTATTAAAATATCGTTTATTTGGGGCTGAGGTATCTTTCGGCATTTTCCACACAAAATTTCCGTTTTTGTCCAGCAAAGCAGCGTATTTTTCGTAAAAAATTATCAGACTGTCAATCTCCAGGGTTGTGTAGCCAGTGATAAGATAATTCTTACCTGAAACTTCTGTCATAGTTGAGATAACAACACCAGTGTCAGCATTAAGCGGCTTTTCCCATTCAGTGTCACCTGAAGGAGATAATTTGGATATAGCATGACGGTTAAAACTAACTATCCCACACGTCAGTGCTCCGCCATCCGAGGTTGCAGTAAGTAATTGACTCTGAATACCTTTCACTGCTGTAGAAGTCTCTACCGAAAATTTCGTTGGTTTTGAGAAATTGACCGGTTGTGCCAAACTAATCGTAAAAGCTGAAAAAACAGTACACAGCATACATAGGATACTTGCTTTATAATAAACGTTATCGAAAGTAATCATTATATTCTCCCCGGAAAATTAAGGATTGCAAGAACTCGCCATACAGCCGACAGTCTCTGAAAGAGGAACGTCATACGTACCGACTGTAGGATTTTGTACGGTAAAAGTTGCGGGACAATTTGCTCCGGGAGCACATAGTATTTGTGGACCTAATCTTGTAACGGTCTTGGTATCAATTACAGTTTGAGTTGCTTCATCAAAGCAAATATTGTGCATAATCTGGCAGCAACTTCCGTTTGAACAAGAAAGAGGAACTACGTATGTTTTTTGTCCTCCCAGACTGGCTGGTCGGGTATCTGAATAGCGGCAGAATTTATTACACATGGAGATGTAAGAAGTTACGACAACCTGCCCTACTGGACATAGAACACTTAAAGGATTATTGTCATATTTTATGTTGTAATTCTTTCGAGCAATCTTATCAATGGCACTTTCAAGTATCAATTGATAGTCTGCCGGATGTCCAGCCAGCCATACCTTTAGAGCTGCACAATCAGGATTTAACTCGTTGAAAATATAATTTGTTACTTTGATGTATATTGCACCGTCAATACAAGTTTTCTTATAGTATGCGACAGCTATGGTACAATTCGGAAATAGCGGGTGAGCAGCAATGTGCTGTTCAAAAGTTATCCAAACATCATTCGGGCAAGGATCAGCATCAGCACAAGACAGTCCTTGTGATTTAGCAATTGGCGCATTAGCCAGACTGAGAAGAAGGAAAGTGAAGAGAAGGAGGCATTGTAATACTCTTTCTTTACAGAAAGACAGTATATTTTCGGCAGCAACTAAAGGATTACCGGCATGAGACGTTCCACGTTCAATCGAGGAGTGGAAGAAAGAAAAAACAGACTTCATAGAAGTAACTCCATATAATATGAGAAAACACCTGCTGCAGTTTGCAACAGGTTAATTATTTGTTTTTTAACAAATAATTACTTTCCCACAGAGTAATTATTTACTTCAAGTTCAAATTACAGGAATCTTATATATTATCCTAATTAAAAATACTTTTTATTTTTTATTTTTAAAATTAGCCCCGGAAGCAATTCAAGTCATGACAGTTGTTACAACTGTCATCTCGTATATACGCTTATAAAGAAGGTCGGTTGTAACAACCGACCTGACCTAAATCCATATCTGCAAAATTCTTAACCATAATATCACCTCGAAATCACAATCACCGAACGCCGTTCCCTGCCGTCAGCTGCCCGCAGAACAATCCCATACACACCGTCCGATAAATTCTTAGTAGAGAATCGAAGGATATACTCGCCTATATTCAACTTTTCCGATGCAAGCACGAAACGTTCACCCAATTGATTAATCGCTTCGAGGGTCACTACTCCATCCCCCTGAATAACACATCTGGCTTCTCCGGCTTCGCCAATCGGACTCGGAGTAACAGAAACAAGCTCAAAAGCGGCATTGGCTTCTTTCACTCTGCGTATCAAATCAGCACATACAGGGCTTAGGTGGATTCTGCGCTCAGTTGTACTTTCCGAGAAACACTCATGAAGAGTATCTGATACATGAACTGGAATAGAAATATCACTGGAATCCGAAAGCATAATATAGAACGGCACAATTACTCGCCAGGTAGTGAGAGTATCTATACTAATCTCTTGAGTTGCCCTAACAGTTACACTTCCGCGTTCCTGATTAAATTCAGCAGGTACTGTACGGGTTTGGCGAGCATCAGCAAACTCTATCGTACCTGCCTTACCCATCAATACTAATGTTTGGAAATTCAATTCTGCTGAAAGTCTTAACAAAAACGGCATTGATTGCCGAACATCTATTACACCGTTAAACAGAATATCCATAATTCCTCCCGGCGCAACCGTTGTATCGGGGTGAGGCGAAAGGGTAAGCGGATTATTTTTTGAAGAAATGGTTTCTGATATTGTTTCGATGATCGTATCGTTGCACATTGCCTTAAATTCGACTGTTCCTACCAGCCCTTTTTCCATTTCTACACTGAATCTGCCTGTCAATGATTTACCTGAGTCAATTACCTGTGGAGCTAAATTCCCTACCGGCACTACTGACATATTTATTGCCGACGAAACAGCAATTGATTGGAAATTCAGGGGTTGATTCCCTGTATTTTTAAGAACTATATCTATGGTATCCACGGTACAGGCGAATATTGTTTGCGGTGCTGTCATACCGAGCGAATACTGCACTGTATCCAAATTGATTGCAAAACCTTTCAAAACTATCAGGGCAGTATCACGCATAAATGCAGGGAGAGCATCATTGATAACCAGTATTTCTGCTGTGTGAAGTCCGAGTCGCGACGGAATAAAATGAATCGGCAGTGTATCATTTGTATTCGGTTGGAGTTTTCTTCCGGCTAAGTACTTCTTGTCTATTTCAAATGAAGAAATATCACCTGATGCCAAAATTAATGTATCTATTGTGAGTGCTTCGTTACCGCCTGATTTGATAACAATCGCTGTACTATCCTTGAAAGTTCGAAAAGCAATCGTATCAAAATCTACGTTAATCGTTGCCCTTGTCGGCTGAGTTCCCTCGCCGTCGAGAGTAAGCGTAACGGGTTTGTGCAGTTTCCAATTTGATACTTCGAGAGTATAGTTTGAGCGATACTTCTGCGTAGTAGCCGGCAAAAATTTAATAGGTAACCGCAATGTATCAATTATAGGACGCAAATTTTTCGGAAGCGAAAATTCAGTTCGAGAATTAAGCACTGAGGTATCGCCCGAAGCGGAAACAAGATTAACTACAGCATCATAGTTGCCGTAATTCACGAACATAACCGTAGAGTCATGCCGGGTTTCTGTACGTTCTTTCTGCCAATCGAAACTCACGCTTTGTACAAGCGGAGCAACACCCTCACCTGTTACAGTCAAAGAGTTATCGGGTAAATTAAAGTTGTTTACAGCTAATCCATTACGCGTAAATGTACGGACAGCATCAGGTATAAAACATACGGGAATTTTAAGGGAATCCCCCGGTATCATTAATCGTGGGAAGAGTCCGGCAGTATCGAGTGCAAGTGACGGCTCGTAGGGCTCTATCGTCAGAGAACGTATCAACAAAGGGCTGTTGCCATTGTTTATTATCCATCCTACTGAACAAGCAGTATCACCTACTAGTACTTTTCCGAAATCCCATCCAAGCACTGCAAGTGACGGTGCAGCAACCAAACCTGTAATCGGAATGTTAATTTGACGATTGCACAGCAATTGGAGTGCTAAGTTTGCTATAAGTGAAGCTGAATCTCCGTTCGGTTTGAAGCAAACCATAAACACAACGGAATCACCGGGGGTAAGTGATTTTTGGATAAGAGGAATACCGCTGCTGAAATTTACCCGATTATCACCGGTTATCATACTCCCGCTAAATTTGATAGTATCCGTCCCATTATTACGTACTACCACCCGCTCGCATACCGAATCCAACCAGTTTACCGGTTGAAATAAAATATTGCTCCGCACTTCAATTGAAAGGGCACTGTATTTATATTTCAATTGGCGACCATTACCGAGTTTGTCACGAGTTTCTATTAGAATAACACCGTCGCGGGTAATATCAATTGGCTCGGCATCTACTTGTATCGAAAGAGAAGTATCGGTAGAGTTCTCTATTGTCCATTTGAAATTGGTGGTGCTGTCGGTAACGACACTCACATATTCAATTCCTACTATTGTATCGGTAATTGCTTCTTTTGCAATGACCTTGATACGGCTGCAATCTTCACTGAAAGTAAACATCGGCGGTGCTGTATCAATCGGTTTATACAATGATAACCCGAGGGGATACGCATACGAATCATCAGGTCCAACTCCGTACACAATTCCGGCAAAAGTACCTGAGTCACAAGTCAGATTATGGACACCGGGCTGCAAAGGAATTACTACATAATTCAGATTCATTCCCGAAATTTTTTGCGTAGCAAGTTTGGGATTATTTACCACCACCGGAGTTCCGTCCAATTGTAGTGTACTTACTGCCTTTGGCTCGCAAATCACATTTACAAAATGTGATGAATATTTATCATACTTCCATTCAGGGTTGGGCTGTATCTGTATCAACGCTCTGGAAACATATTGCTCAATCGGAGGTATAACAACCATTGCAGGGTCAAATTCCTGATCGGGATAGTAACTTGCAGGCATATACTGCACGATGGAAATCGGTTTATCGGAAGTCCAACTGATAGACTGTCCAACAGGATAGAACTCTACCCAATCACCGGGATCTTTCAAAGTAACAGTCTGGGAATTTGCACTTCCCTGAGCAATGAACGTAGTATTCGGCTCGATACATGCAATCCGAATTAAATCACCGTCGTTATAAATCGCAAAGGGGGAAGTTGCATATTTTTTACCCCAAATTTTTGTGGGTAGAAGCATTTCGATAAGGCAATCTTTTGATGCGAACAGTCCCCTTGGCAGATTTTCAAAAATAGGCAGGGCTGTACGAACATGACCTGATAACACACCTATCGGTTTGTCGCTCCGAACTATAGTTCCGGTTAGATCACCATACCCTTTGCCTATAGAATCGGATGACTGTACCAGATAGCTTTGTCCTTTCATCAAATACACCGAAATAAATTCTGCCGAGTCGTGCTTCATAGTTCGTACTCTTGGAGTAAACTGAACCAGGGTAGAGTCTTCTGCTGCCATTATTAAAAACTCCCCGGTACGTGGCATAGTATCAACCCGAACATCACTTCTTTCATACTCGTCATTTGCATATGCCATTATTACATATTCTTTGCCCCAATTGGGTACGGGAAGCACACAATAGGCATCTGACGACAGGTAGAAACTGGACATTGCCGATACGGCAACTTTTCGGTCGGAGGTAATTTCGATGATAGTATAGCGAGGCACTTCAGAATCTTTCGATTCAATCACATATACATCATTACTGGGAATATCTATGGTCAGAATCGAATCGCCTTTAATTGCATAGACGTCTCCTGTTTCCTGCCAAGGGAAACGAATCGTTATAATACTGGCAGTAGAAGCGGCGATAAATATATTCAAATGAGGTAACGATAATCCACGATTAGCTTCAATCTCATTACGCATGAAACCGACATAAAAATGATGACCTTCAAAGTTTGACCCTTGAGAGCGCGGCAATATCCTCTCCTCTTGGGCATAAGCCGCAGATGGTTGCATTGCGAGCACAGCCGAAAGTACCAAAATGCTTATATGAGCTAAATACGGTAGCTTTTTTTTCATGGAATTTTCTGCCCGTAGGCGGTGTGAGTTTTTATCAACGCTATAATAGTAACTTTTAGGCGAACAGCCAAACGTTAATTACCACTATGATTTTTAACAGTAAAATTTTGCTATTCTTTCCGTAATTTGCATTCTAATAATTATAATGAATCATCTACGTTATACTAATTTCTTATGACTACAGAAATACTCCGATGCGGCTGGACAGGCGGTCGCGAACTCGACACAATCTACCATGACAATGAATGGGGTGTGCCACTCCACGACGACCGCAAGCATTTTGAATTTATACTTCTTGACGGATTTCAAGCCGGACTCAGTTGGTCTACAATTCTAAAAAAACGTGAAAATTTCCGCACTGCATTCGATAATTTTTTACCCGAAATTATTGCAGAGTATCCGGAAGCAAAGCTGAATGAATTAATGAACGATAGCGGAATTATACGTAATAAACTCAAAATCGTCTCAAGTGTTACGAATGCAGGTGCATTTATTAAAATTCAAAAGGAATTTAAGACCTTCGACAACTATATCTGGCAGTTCACAGACGGAAAAACAAAAATCAATACATGGAAAACCATGCGTGATATTCCCGCTCGAACACCGGAATCGGATGCTATGAGCAAGGATTTGCAAAAACGCGGTTTCAAATTCGTCGGCTCTACCATTTGCTATGCATATATGCAAGCAGCCGGTATGGTCAATGACCATCTTATCGAATGTTTTCGGTATTCGGAAGTCGCTGCTGCTACAAAGCAAAACGTACAGACGAATAGGGTTATTCTGAGTTCCTAATAATCGCGAAAACCGCCTACAAAATAAGACAGTGACCTAAAAAAATAAATTTGCCTTCTGTCATTCTGATGGAGTCCGCGACTGAAGAATCTCAGTTTAGTTGAATCATGAGAATTATATATTTATTTCTTTATCATCTGTGCTTAGCTTCTTCTTCTTTTAGGGCATTTTTTTGATTCCTCAAGAATCCCCTATACTGAGATTCTTCGGTCTAAGAAGCCCTCTGAATGACAAGCTGATGTAAGAGAATCAGCATGACTGGGCACTAAATTTTACTAACATTTTATGAGATGTCATTTACAGCGGTAGAGAAGAATCTCAGTAAGCACATCCGTCCGGCAGTTTTTCATGTTATAACGGAGATTCTTCAGTCGAGGACTTCTTCAGAATGACAGAGGACAACTGTATTGTTTTTAATATCATTGCATTATTTTACAGTCAGCTCGGCGGCTGTTGTGAACTCAGAATAACCGGTCTTATACGATTTATTTTGTCCTAACACTTAGCCGCTATTCTTTAATCAATTTATCACATAATGCTTGTACTTCTCCGTCTTGCACCGTATTTCAAAAAGTATAAATATCGCTTCTTGCTCGGTATTCTTTTCGTTACTATTTCTAATTACTGCTCTACTGCTATCCCACCGGTAGTCGGTGATATTATTAATGGGTTACGTCATCAGCACGCAAATACAGACTTTATTACCGATGCAATCTTTACAATTCTGCTTCTGACTGCAGGAAGCGGAGTGTTTATGATGCTCACCCGGATGACCATTATAGTCGGTTCACGGCTGATTGAATACGACCTGCGCAATGATTTGCTTCGTGCAATCGAGAGGCAGAATGTGAGCTTCTTCCACGAGTATTCCACCGGCTCATTGATGGCTCATGCTACCAATGATGTGTCTGCTCTGCGCGAGTTTATCGGACCTGCAATTATGTATTCTGCCAATACGATTACGACGTTCATATTTGCAATGTCTCTTATGGTGCATTTGAACGCATCTATAACATTCGTAGCACTGTTCCCGCTTCCAATAATGGCGTATGCCACCTATGCAATCGGTAAAAAGGTTCATTTTGCTTTCAAGGATGTGCAGGAACATTTCGGTTCACTGACTTCGCAGGTTCAGGAGGCACTTTCCGGTGTGCGTGTAGTACGGGCATATTCCCGTGAAGAATATGAACGAATCGGTTTTAACAAAAGCAGCACGGAGTATTCACAAAAGAATTTGCGACTTGCGAAAATACAGTCGCTTACGATGCCGGCAATGATGTTTTTGGTAGGGTTGTCGAATGTGCTGGTGCTGGGTTATGGTGGTTTGCAAGTAATGAACGGCAAAGCACTGCTTGGCGACTTATCTCAATTTTTCATCTACCTCAACCAACTTATATGGCCTGTAGCAGCTATCGGCTGGGTAATGAATCTTATCCAACGTGCATCTGCTTCTACAATTCGACTTACTGCGATTTTGAATAGTCAACCGGAAATAAAAGACAACCGGAACACAGACAGAACCATAACATCAGTGAATGGTGACATTAGCTTTTCCGGAGTTTCATTTCGTTACAAAAGCCGTATTGCATCAGTACTGAGTGATATTACCCTTCACATTCCGAACGGCAGCTCACTCGGAATAGTGGGAGCAACCGGAAACGGTAAATCAACACTTGTAAATCTCATTCCCCGTTTGCAGGATGTAACTTCCGGCACAATATTGATTGACGGGCATGATATTACTGCAATCCCGCTGCAAACTCTTCGAAATACAATCGGTATAGTTCAGCAAGAGCCGTTCCTGTTTTCGCTTTCAATTGCCGACAACATCCGATTCGGCAAACCCGATGCGACAGAAGATGAGATAATTCAAGCATCGAAACTTGCTGCACTCCACGATGACATTTCTTCGCTTCATGACGGGTACAATACTATTGTCGGCGAACGCGGTATCACACTTTCGGGCGGGCAAAAACAGAGAACTGCAATTGCACGAGCTATAGTTCGTGAGCCCAAGATTCTTATCCTTGATGATGCGCTCTCGGCTGTGGATACTGCCACCGAAGAAAAAATACTGAACGGACTGACCGAATTAATGGAACAAAGAACAACGATAATCATTGCCCACCGTCTCTCAACAGTGAAAAACTGTACTAAAATTATAGTCCTGGATGAAGGGAGTATTGCAGAAGAAGGAACACACAGCGAACTTATTGCTCAGGGAAAACTCTATGCTGAAATGTATGAACGCCAGCTTTTGGAAGAAGAAATAGGCGAATACGGAACGCTCAACTAACAACAATCAACTCTGTAATTATCAATTTCAGAATTAGCTTAGGTGCAGTTACCACATATAATTGACACCTATAGTCAACGGGGACTACCTTCCTTTACATCAATCTAATTCTGCGTTTTTCTTTGTGAATAGAAAGAAAGTAAACAGTTCTCACTGCATCAGAACCCTCATCTAAATTCCGAAAAAAATGTTGGATGCATACCCTAAAATCATTATTTGTGATATCGAATTGTCATAGAAACCGGGGAGTGAATCATCTAAAAAGTAATTGATTCTTCGAGCAGTTTCATTGACACTCACTCCATGAAAATTTTAGAATGACAGGTTTTGATAAACGATACTGTCATAGAGAATGTAGAAAATGGGAATTGAATTTCAACTAAGAAAAATCGTTCAAACAGTCGAAAAAGAGGGTAAAAAGCAGCAATTTTAGGTTTTTTTTCAGTTTTTTTTCCAAAATGTAAATTTATTCTTGCCAAACGGTAATCATTCTGTTAAATTTGGGTGTGGTTAAATTATAACCTGCTTTTGGACTCCCCTCATTGGCATTTAATGCCACTATAAGAACAATTTTTATTTTTTTCTTTCACTTAATAGAAAGGATATATAATGCGTATTCGTACTCTTTTTTTGACCCTAGCAGGGGTGTGTTTTTTATCAGCAGGTTTAGCGAAAGCCCAAGACAGCGGTGATCTTGCGAACCCCCTTACACCACAAAAACCAAAACCCAGAATTTATGTTGGTCCTGTAGCAGGATATAATCGTTCACTTCATGCAGGCGGATTCTCTTCACGTTTCAGCGAGGCATCATGTCCTAATTTTGAAACCGGTACCAATAACGGCTATTATTTCGGACTGTCAGGCGAGTATTTGTTAGGTGATGTAAAAAATTCAAACTCTTCTGTAATTGCACGTGTTGTGTATGATTATCAACCTGCTTTCTTCGAAAGACCGGGCGATGATTACCCGTCAAGATTAGCAGACGGTGATACAGTAAGAACAGCTGTACGCCACACTACAGACGTACAGTACACTTTGCTTCAATTTGAAGTTATGTACAAGTTTAACATTCCAGGGACATTCCTTGGTATTACCGCAGGACCTCAATTCGGTATTCCTCTTAGTACAAAACAAGATCAACGCTATGAACTTGTTTTCAATCCTGAAGCTCCTGGTGTACAATTTGCTGCTGAAGATTTGGAAACACTAGTTCCTAAAGAAAAGTGGACAGAAGGTTTTGAACCGAGATTTGTAGATGAAACCCGTACTTCTATCCAACTCTACGAAGGCAAGCTCATTAATGCAAGTGCATTCCGCGCAGCAATTAAGCTCGGTCTTCAATACGAAATTTTGCTCGGTCGTGCAGTACTTGTACCTTGTGCCTATTACAACTTAGGTATTACAAGAATCAATGCAGACGATGCTTGGAGAGTAAATGCACTTCAATTTGGTGCAGATTTACGATTTGCATTCTAGAAACAAGTGATTTTATCTTAAATAGACTTTAGCGTTCGTTTTTTTTAATAAGAGCGAACGCTTTTTTTTTGAGAGTGAGGAATTTATCTAATGGAAAACCTTTGGTCGCCGTGGCGTTCACACTATATCGAATCATTCGACAACCCCAAAGCAGAGCATGAAGAGTGCTTCTTGTGTTCGGGTGCTGCTGCAATAGGTGAGGATGAACAGCGACTCATTGTAGCTCGCAAACCACTTTGTTTTGTAGTAATGAACCGTTACCCGTATAACAGCGGACATATTATGATTGCCCCTCATCGTCATTGTGGTGAGTTACCGCTTCTGACTCAACATGAGCGGAATGAAATTATGGAAACGGTAAACATTTCTTGTGAAGTAATTACCGAACTGTACAAACCTCACGGGATTAATATCGGTGCAAACATAGGCAGGGCAGCAGGAGCAGGTGTTCCGGGTCATATACATTTTCATATTGTCCCCCGCTGGAACGGTGATACTAATTTTATGCCCCTCTTTGCGGAAGTAAAAGTAATATCAGAATCACTGGAGACTGCCTACCACCAGCTAACAGAATGTTTTAGAAGTAAGTTTTCTTCACCATAATTCCCCGCCTTTTCTCAAAACATATTGCATTCGAATTGAAGTATCAAATGATGTAAGTACCGGGACAAAATAAATTACAGTAATCGTATAGCTGTCATTCTGATGGAGTCTTCGACTGAAGAATCTCCGCAATGAAATACAGAAAAAGGACTTAAGCAGCAAACGGAGATTCTTCGCTGTCGCTCAGAATGACAGGACCGAATGTAGCAATTTAATCTGCCCCACCACTTACTTATATGTTTCCCTCTTTTCATTTTTTTCAGTAGAATCATCTCTACAAGATTTTTAAGCATACTATTTGCTCACCATTTATACAAGCCCTTCCTTCCAAATATATAACCGGACGTTTGAATCCTCCTGCAAAAAAACTTCTGTAAAAATTATTTTCAATTTCTCACTTTTATTTTGAAACAAAGCAGATATGAGACAGTCAGTCTCATTAGATAGGAGTTGCGCAATATAATTGAGGCAGATTATTATACGGATATAAATTAAGAAGTGGTACATATAGTTTTTTCCATCCATTCCCAA
>CAZGNO010000072.1:0-18459 GCA_964527785.1 uncultured Chitinophagaceae bacterium | reverse complement strand
CAACAAGCGGACAAGCATTAACCTTCAACGGTACAAATGTGGTGTGGGGCAGCCCTTCGCCAAGTGGTGCAGCAGGGGGAGATTTAACAGGGAATTATCCGAATCCTAGTATAACTACAAATGCAGTAACAACATCTAAAATTCTTGATGGCAATGTTACTGCATCAAAACTAGCTGACGGTTCGGTAACAAATTCCAAAGTAAATTCGACAGGAGCAACAAGCGGACAAGCATTAACCTTCAACGGTACAAATGTGGTGTGGGGCAGCCCGTCGCCAAGTGGTGCAGCAGGGGGAGATTTAACAGGTACATATCCTAATCCAACATTAACAGCAACTGCAGTTACCGCCGGGAACTACGGTTCTGCAACACAAGTACCGATGTTTACTGTAGATTCCAAGGGTCGGATAACAGGAGTGACCAACACAGCAATTACTGCCTCCCCGAGCGGTGTAGCGGGAGGAGATTTGACCGGAACATATCCAAATCCTTTAATTACTGCAAATGCTGTAACAACATCTAAAATTCTGGATGCTAATGTTACAAATGCAAAACTTGCCGATGGTGCAGTAACATCAATAAAAGTAAGCGACGGTGCAATTACCACAGCTAAAATAAATACTTCCGGAGCAAGTTCGGGACTGGGTCTAATCTTCAACGGAACCAGTATAGTGTGGGGATCACCTTCGCCAAGCGGTGCTGCCGGTGGTGATTTAACGGGTACATATCCAAATCCCACGATTACAACGAATGCTGTTACATCATCTAAAATAGCAGATGCAAATGTAACTACATCAAAACTCGCCGATGGCTCAGTAACAACACTCAAGGTTAATTCTTCAGGTGCAAGCTCAGGGCAAGCTCTTACATTCAACGGAACTAGTGTAGAATGGGGTAATCCTTCTCCAAGCGGATCGGCAGGCGGTGATTTATCAGGTTCGTACCCAAATCCGAATGTAGTGAAATTACAAGGAAGAGATATTGCCTCAACAGTACCTACAAATGGTCAAGCATTGGTATGGAATCAAACATTTAGCCGATGGGAACCGGCAACACCATCCGGTGGAGATGTAGTAGGACCTTCATCAGCAACTGACAATGCAATTTCACGCTTTGATTTAACAACAGGAAAGCTCATTCAAAACAGTGCATTAATAGTTGATGACTATTCGACAGCCACACAAAACAACGTAACCCTTCGCGCAGATGACGGCTCAACAGCAAATATAAGTCTGGTACTCTCTTCGAAGGGTACAGGTGCAATTATGGCAGAAAAACCTGATGGTGCAACATCAGGTGGTAATGCTCGCGGACAAAACGCAGTGGATTGGCAAATGTCACGTTCTGCGAGTTCTCAGGTAGCAGGAGGTTCATATTCGGTTATCAGTGGGGGGAATGGAGGTACTGTTACAGGGGCGTATAGTACGATTGCCGGTGGTAATAATAATATGGTTGTCGGTGACCATGCTGTAGTATCGGGAGGTAATACAAACAAAGCAAATTTCTTTGCAACTGCAATAGGTGGCGGTTATCTTAATGCAGCAGAGTTTTCCTATGGAACAATTCCCGGTGGATATGGAATGAGATTGGGTTCAAGTGCCGAAGGGTCATTTGGATTCAATGGGTTTTCAGGTTATAGCGACAGTGCATATGTAAATACTTCGCGTACAGCATATTTTGGAAATGTTGATTTATGGCTCGGTAATACTCGTAACCAAGCATCTAAACTTCGTTTTTATGAAGCTCAAAGTGCAGACGGAACATTTCCGGCGAGCGGTACGAATTATACTGCGTTTGTAGCCGGGGTGCAAAGTGCAGATATTACCTATACACTTCCGACTGCTGCACCGACAGTAACCGGACAAATGCTCACCTCAACAACTGGCGGAGCATTGAGTTGGGTAACAGCCAATGCAGGTAATGTTGTAGGACCGGCGTCTGCAACTGATAATGCAATTGCACGATACGATGCTACAACCGGTAAACTGATTCAAAACAGTGCAATTGTCATTGATGATTTTTCGACAGCAACTCAAAACAACGTGGCTCTCCGTGCCGATGACGGTTCGACAGGTAATATTGATCTGGTGCTTTCACCGAAAGGAACCGGTGCCTTAGTTGCAAGTAAACCGGGTAGTGGAGCAGATGCCAGAGGAAACGTAGCAGTTGATTGGCAAATGTCACGCACCGTTTCAACTCAAGTAGCAAGTGGGGATTATTCTACTATTGGCGGGGGTAGGCAAAACACTGCTGCATCATACACTTCAACTGTTTCAGGTGGAATTCTGAATAGTGTTACTGCCGGTAATTACGGGGTAGTCAGCGGTGGAAGCGGCAATACTGTCAGCGGTTCTGCTTCGAACATAGGTGGTGGTGCTTCCAATACTAACTCAGGTACAAACAGTGTAATTGCAGGTGGTGTATCCAATACTAACGCAGGAAACTATTCAACGATTGCCGGTGGACATTTAAATAACGTAAGTGTATCGTATACAACCGTTGGTGGAGGTTTTACCAACACTGCAAATTCAAACAATGCAACCGTTGGCGGAGGAGCAAATAATACTGCAAGCGGAAGCAGTTCAGTTATCGGCGGGGGATCTGCCAATACTGCAACCCAGCAATATGCAACAGTCAGTGGAGGCAGTGCTAATCAAGCTACCAATGGAAGTGCAACAGTGTCCGGCGGGGGCACAAATATTGCAAGTGGAAGTGCTTCCTCTATCAGTGGCGGTTCATCAAATACTGCTTCGGGCAATACCTCTACTATCACTGGAGGAAATTCTAATTCAAACGCAGGGGATTATTCAACTATTCTTGGTGGTCGAGGGCTTACACTTGGCTCAAACGCAGACCGGTCAATAGGATTTCATTCCAATAACAGTGGTGGCTCATTGCCAATGACAGTAGATATTGCCGACGTAGCAGTATTTGGTAATGCCAACCTATGGCTGGCAAATAATGACAATTCGGCAAGTGAAATTCGTTTTTACGAAGCATATAATGCATCAGGTACATTTCCAAGCACAGCCAATTATACTGCCTTCAAAGCCGGAACGCAAACGGCTGATATAACATATACTCTTCCAGTAGCAGTACCATCCAGTAACGGACAGGTACTTGCTTCTACGACTGCAGGAGTGCTCAGTTGGGTAACGGATAACGGTGGTGATGTAGTTGGTCCTGCATCCGCAACCGACAATGCAATCTCAAGATTTGATGCAACAACTGGAAAATTGATTCAAAACAGTGCTATACTTATTGATGATTATACGACTTCAACACAAAATAATGTAACTCTTCGTGCCGATGACGGCTCAACTGGAAATATTGGTCTTGTTCTTTCACCGAAAGGGTCTGGTGCAATTATGGCTCAAAAACCGGACGGCACTACTACAGGAGGAGATGGGCGTGGAACAAATGCTGTTGACTGGCAAATGAGCCGTACTGCTGCTGCTCAAGTGGCAAGTGGTCTTAATGCAGTAATAGGCGGAGGTACTAGAAACACAGCAAGCTCTCCATATTCTGTTGTAGCAGGAGGGTATAGTAATACGGCTAGTACAACTGATTATGCAACTGTAGCCGGAGGATTTACAAATACCGCCAGTGGGCAATCATCCAATGTAAGTGGTGGTCAGAACAATACAGCATCAGGAATTGCTTCACTGATTGCAGGCGGGGCTAACAATGCTGCAAGTGGCGGCTATGCTTCAATCGGAGGCGGTCAATTAAATACTGCAAGTATTGCATATGCAGTCGTATCGGGCGGAAGAACGAATACTGCATCGGGTTTTAACTCTACAATCAGCGGCGGGTACAATAATAATGCCCTTGCAGATTACTCAACAATTGTAGGTGGTAACGGACTTACCTTTACTACGAATGCCCTACGCTCAGTCGGGTATAATGGCAATAACAATGTCGACAATCTTCCGATGACAATAGATGCACCGAATGTATCCATATTTGCCAATACAAATTTATGGCTTGCAAGAAATGATAATACAACCCCGGAACTTCGTTTTTATGAACTATACCTCGGAGCGGGCGCATTCCCGGATGCTACAACAAATTATACAGCATTCAAAGCGGGTATACAGTCAGCCGATATAACCTATACATTACCTTCTTCTCTTCCAAGTTCAAACGGGCAAGTTCTTTCCTCGAATACGGGAGGGGTAATGGCTTGGACAACATTGACCTCAGATGTGACAGGTCCTTCGTCCTCAACAGATAATGCAGTTACGCGTTTCGATTTAACGACCGGCAAGCTGCTTCAAAACAGTGCGATAACAATTGATGATTTCACAAATTCAACTCAAAACAATGTAACACTCCGTGCTGATGACGGTGCAACGAATGATATAGATTTAGTTTTGGCACCGAAGGGTACAGGTGCCCTTACAACAGACAAGCCCGACGGAGGAACAGGTGGTGGAAATGCACGTGGAAATAATGCAGTTGATTTGCAAATGTCACGGACAGCAGCAACACAAGTGGCTAGCGGAGTTTATTCATCAGTTGGAGGGGGAAATAATAATACAGCAAGTGGAGGAAGTTCGAGTGTAAGCGGTGGAAGTAACAATACCGCCGGTGGGCAGGAATCGTTTGTAGGCGGTGGCAACGGCAATGCAGCAAGTGGACATTATTCAAGTATTGCAGGTGGTTATAATAATACGGCAAGCATTAACGATTATTCAACAGTAGCCGGAGGATTTACCAATACCGCCAGTGGGCAAACATCCAATATAGGCGGTGGTCAGAACAATACAGCATCAGGAACTGCTTCACTGATTGCAGGCGGGGCTAGCAATGCAGCTAGTGGCAGCTATGCTTCAATCGGAGGCGGTCAATTAAATACTGCAAGTAATTCGTGTGCAGTCGTATCGGGCGGAAGAACGAATACTGCATCGGGTTTTAATTCTACAATCAGCGGCGGGTACAATAATAATGCCCTTGCAGATTACTCAACAATTGTAGGTGGTAACGGACTTACCTTTACTACGAATGCCCTACGCTCAGTCGGGTATAATGGCAATAACAATGTCGACAATCTTCCGATGACAATAGATGCACCGAATGTATCCATATTTGCCAATACAAATTTATGGCTTGCAAGAAATGATAATACAACCCCGGAACTTCGTTTTTATGAACTATACCTCGGAGCGGGCGCATTCCCGGATGCTACAACAAATTATACAGCATTCAAAGCGGGTATACAGTCAGCCGATATAACCTATACATTACCTTCTTCTCTTCCAAGTTCAAACGGGCAAGTTCTTTCCTCGAATACGGGAGGGGTAATGGCTTGGACAACATTGACCTCAGATGTGACAGGTCCTTCGTCCTCAACAGATAATGCAGTTACGCGTTTCGATTTAACGACCGGCAAGCTGCTTCAAAACAGTGCGATAATAATTGATGATTTCACAACGGCAACACAAAACAACGTAACTCTCCGTGCAGAGGACGGCGCAACCTCTGATATAAATTTGGTGCTAATGCCCAAAGGTTCAGGCGCACTCACTGCTGATAAACCCGACGGTGGAACAGGCGGCGGCAATCTTCGGGGTGGCAGTGCAGTGGATTTGCAGATGTCACGCTCTGCTGCAACCCAAGTGGCAAGTGGAAACAGTTCATCGATAGGAGGTGGGGCGAATAATACGGCGAGTTCTGTAAGTACAACGGTTGGTGGTGGCTCTAATAACATTGCAAGTGTTGCTTATGCCACAGTAGGCGGAGGATTAAGCAATTCAGCCACAACGGGATCCTATGCCACTGTAGGCGGTGGAAATACAAATACTGCAAGCGGTTCATTTGCTCCTACGGTAGCCGGAGGTAATACCAATACTGCAAGCGGGCAGGAATCATTTGTTGGGGGAGGTTTCAGCAATACTGCAAGTGCAATCTATTCAACCGTATCCGGCGGTACAGCAAATTTGGCAAGTGGAAGTAATTCGACGGTGAGTGGTGGAAATACAAACCAGGCGACTAACGGAGGTGCAACCGTAAGTGGCGGAAATACGAATACGGCAAGCGGTCAGGAATCCTCAATCAGCGGAGGATTGAATAATGCTGCAAGTGGAGACCGCTCATCGGTTGGTGGAGGAAGGTTGAACCTTGCAGGAGGAGATTTCTCTGCAATTCCGGGTGGACATAATCTGACCCTGACTGCAAATGCTGATTACTCATTTGGGTTTTTAGCAAATGCAGGTGGCGGGGTAAATGCAATGACATTAGACGTGCCTTATACCGCACTCTTTGGTAACGCCAATCTTTGGCTTGCCAATAATAACGGTACTCCGTCTCAGATCCGTTTTTATGAGGCAAACGGAACTAACGGGTTATTCCCGCCTGATGCAAACGAAAATTATACAGCTTTCCAATCAGGAACACAATCTGCAGACATAACCTATACACTCCCGACTGATGCCCCTTCAAGTAACGGACAAGTTCTTTCATCAACTACAACCGGTGTAATGAGTTGGGCTTCAGCAGGTACCGGGGATGTTGTCGGTCCGTCTTCAGCTACTGATAACGCAGTTTCAAGATTTGATGCAACAACCGGTAAACTGATTCAAAACAGCGCAATAATAATTGACGATTATACAACTGCTACACAAAACAATGTTACCCTCAGTGCCGATGACGGTGCAACTACGAACATTGGACTTGTGCTCTCGAGCAAAGGCAGCGGTGCCATTACATCCAAGAAGCCGGACGGTACTGTTATAGGAGGAAATGCACGCGGTTTTAATGCAATAGACTGGCAAATGGTTCGCTCTGCAAACACACAAGTTGCAAGCGGAAATTATTCTACAATCGGAGGTGGCAGAGATAATACTGCTAGCGGAGTTAATGCAACGGTTGCCGGAGGTTATAGTAATACAGCAAGCGGTGCTTTTTACGCTGCTGTGGGTGGGGGTACAACCAATGTAGCCAGTGGAGACGCGACAGTGGTGGCAGGCGGTAATAATAATATTGCAAGTAATCAGAATTCGACAATCGGAGGTGGCTCTACGAATACTTCAAGCGGAATTTACGGTACTATTGCAGGTGGGAATCTCAATCGTACATCAGGGTTTGCCTCAACTGTAGGAGGAGGAGGAAATAATCTTTCGGATTACTCCTTCACAACTATTCCGGGCGGATACGGAATGCGCTTAGGTAATAGTGCAGAAGGTTCGTTTGGTTTTAACGGTTTCACAACGTATAGTGACAGTGCCTATGTAAATACCCCACGTACTGCATATTTTGGAAATGTGGATTTATGGCTGGGTAACACACGCGGAGTTGCATCTCAATTGCGATTCTATACATCGCAAACATCAGACGGTACATTTCCTGCGGCAACCACATATTACTCTGCATTCCAAGCGGGAACGCAAACTGCCAATTTGACCTATACTCTTCCAATTACAGCCCCTACAGACGGTCAGGTACTTTCGAGTACGTCAGCCGGAGTTCTTTCTTGGGCTGCTGCAAGCGGCTTGACTAACTTTACCGAATCAGTAAATACAACTGCGCCGAATGCCACTATCCCTGTTGTCCAATTTCTTGCAACTAATGCGGCAACAGATGTAGATATAGCACTTACTCCCAAAGGAACAGGAGCTCTCACTGCGCAAGTGGCGGATAATACAGCAACAGGTGGTAATAAACGGGGTACCGGTGCAGTAGATTGGCAAATGTCGCGTTCTACAAATACTCAAGTGGCAAGTCAGGCATACGCAACAATCGGCGGAGGAACCGGTAATACTGCGACAGGTGGCTCTGCAACGGTTGCCGGGGGAAATACCAATACCGCAACAGGTAATCTCTCGTCAGTTACCGGAGGAGGATCTAACTCAGCGGGAGGTACTAACTCTACGATTCTCGGAGGATTCAGTAATACTGCAAATGGTTTCAGTGCTTCAATTACCGGCGGGAACAGTAATTTTACTGCCGGAGATTATTCGACAGTCTTAGGAGGACGGGGGCTTTCGTTAGGCGCAGCTGCGGACGGTTCAATAGGTTTCTTGTCGAATACAGGCGGTACTAATGATATGACTATCGTTTCTGCTAATACAGTAGTTTTCGGCAATACAAACCTATGGCTTGCCAATAATACCAATAGTGCAAGTGAGCTTCGTTTCTATGAACCAAACAGCACTGCTTCCGGTACATTCCCTCCGGCAGGAATAAATTATGTAGCATTCAAAGCAGCGGTTAATACTTCAGCCGATTTAACGTATACACTTCCGGCTGACTACCCAACCGGAGGAACCGGACGGCAACTTACAAGTACTACAACCGGAACAATGAGTTGGGGAACGCAAACACTGCAAGTTAATAACTATAATATTGATTGCGGCAATCTTGTTGCTGACGGCGGAACTGCATATGTAAATGTGGTAGTAACAGGCGCAGTTGTAGGCGGAACGGTTACAGTTTCTCCACGCGATGATATGGAAGCAGGGATTATCATTGCCTTTGCCCGAGTTGATGCAAACGACAATGTACGTATCAAATTTGTAAATGCAACAGGTGGTGATATTGACCCTGCTGCAGTAAATGTAGATGTTACTGTTGTCCAACAATAAATGATAGATTAATAAACATAGCCCACGGTTTCAACCGTGGGAATGAAAATGCAGAAATAAATCCAAAATTCCCCTCTTCGAGAGGGGCAGTGGTGTGTGGTCAAGTCGGTCATAAATGGTATAAACCATTTGAAGAAAATACTCATATCAACCAAAACCAACGGTTGAAACGTGGGTAATAAGAAGAAAATAAAAACATTGCCCATGATTTAAACCGTAGGTAAAGATGTCCGTACATTCATAAAAATCGTTTCTACGGTTTACAGTAAAGACGGTTATTAAATGGTTGAAACCATTTGAAGAACGATGTAAATATCCATGACCCACGGTTGAAACCGAGGGGCTATGCAAAGAATCTAAAAAATTAAACCGAAATATGTATGTTCATGTCAAATCTATGAAACATAAAATAAAGATAACATTATCTATCTTCTGTACATTGTTGCTTTTGTTGGATGTAGCGCACTCCCAAACAATCCCGCATTCTGTGATTAGTGCTGGGGCTACAAATACAAAAGCCGGAAATGCTGCTATTCGCGGTACTCTCAGTCAAACGTCTATCGGTCGGCTTCAACAGGGAAATACCCGTCATAATGTTGGCTTCTGGTATACAGCCCAACGTGACCTTTCGAACGGCGGGACGTTGGTGGTTATTCCGCAAACAGAAGGCACAACCGGTGTTGCAATTAAAGTACCCCTGCTGCTCCAACAATCTAAAAACCTGATAACGACAACTTTCCCGCATAGGAATTTCGAGGCAACAATACAGTATAATGCAACGGTCTTAGAGCCGATTGCATTGCCATGTACACGCGTCGGAGATGTATGTACTATTAAAGTAAAAGGGACTATGGGCGACAGCGCAGGGATACTTGCTGAAATGGATTTCATACCAAAACTTGGCAATGCTGATAGAACTGCACTCGAAATTATCTCATTTGTATGGACAGATGCACCGACCATTAAAACAATTACTAAAGATGGTGAGGTTCGGATACTCAATGTTTGTCGTGAGGGCGATTCGGTTCGACTCGTAAGGCAAGTTTCCGCTACAATACTTACTGTTTACCCTAATCCTGCCTCAAGTCATGTTGTAGTGGATTATACTCTCGGTGAAAACGGAAATACGATAATCGAAATGATTGATATGCAAGGGAAAATAGTAACAACTCTTCTTTCAGGTGTGGCAAAAGCCGGGAATTTCAGCAACAGATTGAACCTGATGTATGTTCCGAACGGATCGTATTTTTTACGGATGCAAACGCCAAACGAATTATTCACAAAACAGATTACTGTACAGAAGTAACATATTGATATGATTATAAAAATAATAGTTTGTTTTGCGGTATTCATAACGTTTCTGAGTGAATCAAATGCCCAATTTGAGAATAATTCAGGTAATTCAGAGGACATTGTCCGCTGGAGGTTCGGTGTGCTTGCTGGGCTTAGAGCCAATCAATATAATGCGAATTTCAAAGGTTTGCCGAATGTACCGAGCTGCTGCCCTTCATATAGTTCAGGAAGTGGGATGGGGCTGGCTGCAGGAATCATGGCTATGCTTCCCGTTACTGAACGAATAGAGCTGGGATTGCGTTTTGGTTATCACAATATTAGCGGAACATTAAGTACAACTGAAGATCAAACATTGGACAACGGGCAAATGATTAACGGTGTGTTCGAGCATACCATTACTGCAAACGCCGGGTTAATTGCGGTCGAACCAACTATAGATTATCATATAACAGGTGGCTTGTCGGTGAGAGGCGGTCTTCTCGCAGGAATTCCGGCAGGCGGTAATTTCACACAACAAGAACGAATACTTGAACCAAATACGATTGTATATACAGAAAACGGACAAAAAAACAGATTGAACTATAGCGGTAAAATTCCGGATATTTCAGGTTTTATGGCGGCATTATCAGTAGGGCTATCGTACTCATTGCCAATTAATCGAAATGAATCCCTCCATCTCGTACCGGAGGCAAGTTATACACTCGGACTTACAAATCTGATGACAAGCAGAGACTGGAAAGTGAATGGAATGCGGTTTTCAGTAGGAGTGCGGTATTCGTTTATTGATTTGGCTGCACCGACTCTTCCCGAACCTGAGAAATTCGAACATGATGCTCCGGTAGTTACTGTGGACATATCACCTCAAAATAAATTTCAATTTGTTGGTCCGGTTCGACGAGCGATAATAGACAGTACCGGAACACCAATTCCGGCACCGCTCGAGGTTAAAAATCTTGTGTCGTCGAATATGTATGCGTTGATGAACTATATCTTTTTTGATTCTTCGTCAAGTGAGATTGCTTCGCGATATCATAGAATAAATCAAAGTGATGCAAAAATATTTACTCCCAAAATATTGGATGGCAAAACTACGCTCCAGATTTATTATGATTTGCTTAATATTCTTGGATGGCGTATGAAAGTGGAATTACCGAATAGCACCATAAGGGTAATCGGATGTAATTCAAACATAGGTGGTGAACGCGATAATCGGGTACTTTCCCATGAGAGAGCAGAGAGGGTAAAACAGTATTTGATGGATGTGTGGGGAATCAAAGCAGAACGGATTTCGGTTCAAGCCAGAAATCTACCTGAAGTACCGTCCAATTCAGCGAAGGAAGACGGGATTGCAGAAAACAGACGTGTAGAGATTGTTCCCGATCAAATTGAAATGTTGGAACCGCTAATATTCAGTGATACAACCCGAACTATGACGGCAGTAAGCATTCGTGTATCATCAAAAGTTGTTTCGGATGATGGTGTGCAATCTTGGTTTGCACAATTAAGTCAAAAAGGACGTGTGATTGGCGGAACGTCGGATAACGGAATGCTGCCTGAAGTAATTGATGCTCCGTTTGTAGCATCACCGGAGGGTAACATACCCATAGATGTTACTGTAAGTGTTACAGATAACGTAAAGAAAACGATAGAAAATTCATCTGAACCAATATCTGTTATTCAAACATTCCAGCAGAAAGTAAGAATTGAAAAATTTAATTTGATTGTCTTCGGATTTAATGTTAGTGCGATTTCTCCGATGAACCAGCTAATCCTTGACCTTATCAAAAAACAAATCAAACCGAATTCAATAGTGCATATTACCGGACATACTGACCGTATGGGTAATTCTGAGTATAATCAACGGTTGTCAAATAGAAGAGCTGCCGAAATTGCACGAGTTCTGAAAGTAAGTGAAAGTAATGCTGCCGGAGTAGGAGGGGAGACAAGTTTATTCGACAATGATTTACCGGAAGGGAGGTTCTACAGCAGAACTGTGAGAATCGTTGTGGAAACCCCGCTTGAATGAAATTGCCAAAATAAGTTTTTTTTATCATGTCGGCTGAAACAGCCGACATTTTTTTTTTGTAAAATATATTTATGATATGCTGTCATTATATACGTGCAGAGTTTTTTGAATTGTAACAAAAACTTTAATTTTGCTCTAAACAGTTTTGCTTTAGGTTCAATAATATATAGAGAACTATATGAGCACCGAAGAATTAAATCTGCTTATGAGAGAAGACTTCTATCGCACTTTTGAGTCGTATTGAAAAATATCGCTATCTCGTATCCTGATAATGCAGTTTAGTGAGCGAGACGAAATTGAAATCAAAGGTAAAGGTAAAATGAAAACATACTTTTTAGAACTCAATTAAAAACTAACAATGAGAAACGAGCAACTGTTCCTAAAATTAGTGAATATTCAAGAAGAAGGACGAAAAGGAAATCTTGATGAGTCCGAAAAACTTGCAAAAGAATTACTGGCAGTCATTGAATCGTTGAACGAAGAAGAAGCTGCAAATAATTGGGAAATCAAATTCGGAACTATTATGCAATTGGCTAATATAGGTCGCCGAAGAGGTGAATGGGAAAAAGCACTTGTCCATGGATTTGAAATTCTCGATATGGCAGCTCAAAGGGAGCATAGATTAAATGAAGCAAAAGCACTGATTACAATCGGGAATATCTACAGATTCATGAGTGACTTACCTCGTAGTCTGGAGTATCTGCACAAAGCACTGGCACTTTGCGAACAACACGGGATAGATGAGCATATAGCAGATATTTATAGTAATATAGGTGATACATATTCATTGCTTACCGAATTTCCGGTTGCTTTAGAGTATATGAAACGGTCGGTTGCAATGAAAGAAGAAATGGGTGATAGACATAGTGCTGCATTTACAATGGGAAATATTGGGTCAACATATAATAATATGTCGGATTACGGTCAGGCATTGGAGTATTTGAACCGCGCTCTGGTGATACATGAAGAATTCGATGCAAAAGGTGAGCAAGCCGATGTGCTCAGTAATATTGGAATTTCATATTATTACCTGCATGACCATCCACGTGCATTGGAATATATGGGGCGAGGCGAGTCACTCTACGAGCAACTCGGTATGAAAGTAAATACTGCAAATATAAAAGCAAATATTGCTAATATATATTTTTCTCTAGAAGAATATGATACTGCTTTGGGGTATATGAATCAGGCACTATCGGTTCTTAAGGAAAGTCATGCCCATCACCATTCTGCAAATGTTCTCGGTGCAATAGGATATGTATACAGACAATTGGGAGAACAGCAGCAGGCACTAAAATATCTCAATGAGTCTCTTGATTTGTACCGTGAGCTGAATATGAAGATCAATATACTGGGAACTGAAGCGAAGATAGGGTCAGTTTATTCATTAATGGAGTTCGACAGTTATGATCCGGTCAGGGCAGAAGAATTGTTGGTGAATTCCTTATCGCATCTTGAAGAACTTGGAGTGATTGGACGTAATCTAGATGAACTCAAAAAACTCGCTGAATTATTTGAAAATACCTCACAATGGCAAAAGGCAAATCACTATAATAAAAAACTTGCAGCAATCGAAAAAGAAGTACATTCGGATGAGGTGAAGAAACAGGCGGAGAAATTTGCTTTCGACAGGAAAATAGCAGAAGAAAAAGCTCAACGACAGGCAACTGAAGCATTGCTCCACAATATATTACCAAAAAGAATTGCCGACAGGATGATGGAAAAGAAAACAACAATTTCAGACTATTTTGATAATGTCAGCATTTTCTTCTCTGATATAGTGGACTTTACATCGCTTTCATCAAAAATCTCACCACAGCAGCTTGTAGAAGGACTAAACGCAATATTTTCAGAATTCGACCGAATAGCTGTAAAACACGGTTTGGAGAAAATCAAGACAATCGGTGATTCGTACATGGCAGTCTGCGGCATTCCCGAACCATGTGAAAACCATGCAGAACGGGTTGCTTTATTTGCATTGGAGGTAACTGAAGCTATCAAAAATTTCAGTTTTACCGAAGAAAAAATTCCAGTCACGAATCGTATTGGTCTGCATACCGGAAGCGTAGTTGCAGGAGTAATCGGTGAAAATAAATTTGCGTATGATTTGTGGGGTGATGCTGTTAATACTGCCAGTAGAATGGAATCGCAGGGTGAGTCGGGCAGAATTCAAGTCAGTGAAGATTTTATGCGCGCTATTGTAGAAGCGGTAAATCGTAGTGAGATTGAACATAAGCGGGTATTGAAATTTACCGAGCGTGGTGAATTGGAAATCAAAGGCAAAGGCAAAATGAAAACATACTTTTTAGAACGAAACTGACGGATGATAAATGACACACGACGAGTTTTTATCAAAGCTAAACGATTCTGAAGCTGCTGCTCGAAAAAGTAATTTAGACGAAGCGGAGCAGCTTGTAAAAGAAGCGCAGGCATATTTGGAAGCATTACCTGCCGGACAGGAAACGCAGGAGTATTACAAAATGAAATCCGCCGTACTTCTCAAACTTTCGAATATTTATCGTCGGAGGGGACGTTTACAGAAAGCACTTGAATATGTTTTCGAAGCACACCCTCTTACTATTCTCGCAAAAGATGAAACTGCCGAAGCTAAGATTCTACAGTCTATCGGAAATATCTATCGTTTTATGAATGAATTTCAAAAGAGTATAGAATATCTTTTGAAAGCACTAGCAATGCACGAACGGTTAGATAACAAAGAGGAGATGTCAGATGTATTGGGGCATATTGGCGATACATATTCAAAAATGAATGAGTTTCCTAATGCAATTGAATATATGAAGCGTGCGCTTGCGTTGCAAGAAGAGCTCAATTTGAGAAGAAACTCGGCGTTCGTTCTTGGAAATATGGGGTTGATCTACTGCAATATGGCAGATTATATTCATTCACTTGAATATATGATGCAAGCACTTGCTTTGCACGAAGAATTTGAATCATTTGAAGAGCAGGGTGATGTTCTTGGGAATATAGGAATTGTCTATTATTATATTCACGATTACCCGTTGGCACTGGAATATATGGGACGATCTCTTGAAATTCACGAAAAATTGGGAATGAAATCTAAGGTTGCCTCTAAATATCAAAATCTTGGGAATGTATTATATTCAATGAAAGAGTTTTCGAAGGCGTTGGAAAATATGGACCATGCGCTGGCTATTTGCAAGGAGCTTGGTATCCCTTCCAAAGCTGGCGGAGTTTTAAACAGTATAGCAAGTGTCTATATCGAACTCGGAGAGTATCAAAGAGCTTTGGAATATCTGGAAGAATCTCTTGAAGTGTACACTCAAACTAATATGAGAAAGGAAATTGCAAGTACAAACAGCATTATTGGTTTGATATATGCGGATAAGAAGTTTGAAGGGTATGATGCCGATAAAGCTGAAGAACTGCTATTGGGGGCAATTGAGCAATTCGAAGAGATGGGTGCGCTGGCATCTAATATGGAAGTGATAAAAAATCTTGCCGTATTATATGAGCAAATAGATAAATGGGAAGAAGCAAATCATTATAATAAAAAATACAATGCACTGGAAAGAGAAGTATTTTCAGCCGAAGTACAGAAACAAACAGAGAAATTTGCATTCGAGAGAAAAATATCAGAAGAGCAGGCACAAAGAAGGGCAACTGAAGAGTTGCTTCATAACATCTTACCCAAAACGATTGCAAATAGAATGATGGAAAAGAAAGCCACTATTTCGGATTATTTCGAGAATGTCAGTATTTTCTTTTCTGATATTGTGGATTTCACTACGCTTTCATCAAAAATCTCACCACAGCAGCTTGTAGAGGGACTAAACGCAATATTTTCGGAATTCGATCGAATAGCAATAAAACACGGCTTGGAGAAAATCAAGACAATCGGTGACTCCTATATGGCAGTATGCGGTATTCCTGAGCCATGTGAAAACCATGCCGAACGAGTTGCTTTATTTGCACTTGAAGTAACGGAAGCAATCAAGAATTTTACATTTACAGAGGATAAAATTACGGTAGTAAACCGTATAGGTTTACATTGCGGGAGCGTAGTAGCCGGCGTAATAGGCGAGGATAAATTTGCGTATGATTTGTGGGGAGATTCAGTGAATACAGCCAGCCGCATGGAATCGCACGGAGAGCCGGGTAGGATTCAAGTAAGTGAGGATTTTATGCGTGCAACAGAAGAAACTGTGAATCGTAGTGAGATGGAACATAAACGAATATTGAAATTTACCGAGCGTGGAGAATTGGAAATCAAGGGAAAGGGAAAGATGAAAACCTATTTTCTGGAAAGAAATTTGTGATTGATTCTATCACTGTATTTTTACCGCTTGTTTGATTACAAAATCAAGTGATTCAGCTTCAGACAATCCAAGACGAGTGCGAATACGATACCGTTGGGTATTTACAGATTGAGCAGAGATGTTCATCAATCCGGCGATGTCTTTGGTTGAATGACCAAGCGCAATGAAACGGCATAACTCTCGTTGGATTTTCGTAAGTGACGGGAAAGTCGTTTCAATTTTTTCGTCAACCTGTTTATAGGTCTTAGAGGAAGTAGCAAGTGCTACATTTTCAGTTGAACGGATTACAGTTTGCAATACTTCAACCACTTGCATCGCGTGCTGATTGGTGGATTTCATCAAACGTAGAGTTGAACGTATTTCCTTGAGTGCTTGCTCCCTGTGAACAAGTGCTGTTGAAAGTTGACCGATTTCATCTTCCAATTCAAATCTTCTTATACGCTCGGCTTGCATAGAGCGTACAGCTTCTTGCTGTTCGAGAAGAATCATCATGTTTTTATTACGTTTGTCTGATTCATCATTAAAAACCTGTTCTTTCAGACGGTGAAATTCCTTATGGTGATGATACGCAGTTGTAAAATCACTATGAATTTCAGCAATGATTGCCAAATGCTTGTGGGCAGTATATTGATTTTGCAGAGCATTGCTTTCTGCACTTATTTTAAGGTTACGGAAGGCATAGTCACGAGCTTTGTCGTATTGTTTTAAGCCGATATGGATATCGGTTGCTACACTTAATATGTCAATGACTATCTGCGAAAGTTGGAGATTTCCTTCTATATGCTGCAAGGGATATTCGATGAATGCAAGAGCATCATCCCATAATTTTCGATGAACAGCAATGCCGGCTAAATGGCGGAGAATAACTGATTTTTGAGTTGCAAGGTTAATAGATTTATCTGCATTTTCGATGATTGCCAATAAATCCTCGAAAAGTTCATGAGCCAAGTCATACTCGGATGCCTCAATCATAATACTACCTACCTTTGAACTTATTGCCAAGTGTTTTGCAAGAGATTCATACTGCTCAGAAATTAAAATTGCTTGCTGCCCATATTCTATAGCTTTTTGATGTTCACCCAGTTTGGTATAGGTAGCGGCAATCATCAATTTAGTAGCACCGATAAGCGATTGCGAATTGAGCATCTCGGCTATACTTCTTGACAGAAGTAAGTGCTCTAATGCAGTATGATGTGCCCCAAGCAACCCGTAAGCTCGTGATAAAAGCTGATGAATGTATATGATGATACTGTCTTTTTGTAGTTTTTCGGCAAACGTAGCGGCTTGATTGCCGAGTGTTACGGCATTTCTAACATCACCCAGATATAAATTACAGTGGGCAATATAATACAACAAAATAGCTTTTGGCAAAAGGTATTCATTTGGAATTGTATTCGGTGAATCATTAATGTTGTTTTCTACAATAATTGTATCCAAAATGCCGAGTGAACGTTTGTAATATTGAATTGAGGTAGTGTAGTCAAGATTATGGTCATACATTCTGCCAAAGTTAATGAGAACTTGCATTTCTTCATCTTTTGCGCCAAGTTCTTCGGCAAGAATAAGTGCCTTGTGATTAATTACCGATATGAAATTCTCTTTAGCATTCTGCCTGCGCAAAGCATAGCTGAAGTGAATGTACACTGAAAGAAGTTCGTGTTTGTTATTAATATGTTTGAGCAATGCTTCGGCACGGTAGCAGGCAGAAACAGAGGTTTCATCGGTAGGAGCAATAATATCCGATAACTTGGATTCGTCGCGTAATGTACGAGCCAAACGCAGAATGACCTCCTTCTCACGCAGTTCTAATTTTGGTAATTCTCCATTTAATGCGGTTTGGTATAATTCGTTCGGAGTTTGATATTCAAGCATAGTACAGCAGCGTTTTTCCCAGTACATTCTTGCTTCAACTGCATATTTTAAGAGAATTGCGTAATCACCACCGAGAACACTTTTCAAATTCTCAAAAATATACTCGGCACGGTGGCTTCGCTCCAGCTTCTCAACTGTATCTACGAATACTTCAAAATCCAGAGGGACGGCTAGCTTTGTCAACATGTAATTTTAGTATGTATTGTACTGCTATAGTATGAGATAGGACTAAAATAACCGAACCATTAAATTCAGTAAATTATTCGACTGGGAAATTGGCAAGTACTAGATGCTTCGACTACGCTCAGCATGACAATCAAGCTCAAGTCGCACTGAGTTCCTGATAGTCGCCGAGCCGCCTGCAAAATAATACAATGACATAAAA
>CAZGNO010000071.1:0-18845 GCA_964527785.1 uncultured Chitinophagaceae bacterium | reverse complement strand
GGCTCGGCGACTATCAGGAACTCAGAATGACAGCACTTTGATTTTTCAATTAATTTTGTCTCAGCACTTACATTCACAAATGAAATTCTTAAAATTTCGGACGTGTAGAATAGACCACTGTCAATCGGGGTCGCTTAGTGCTGTCACTTGCTTGCGAATCAAAGAATACAAACTTATCCAACCGATCTGTATAATTTGCCGGTTGGGTCTGGAGAGTAATAGTCCCAGTACCGTTCCGCCTAACCATTGCCTCAAGGGCAGAATTAAGATTCGGGAAAAAATATTCGTTGGTATAATTTCCGCTTGCATCTTTTAAGCGTGAACCGTAATATTGGCGGAGAAGATTATTGGAAGTCGAATCAATAAATTCAGCGTAAATAGTAGGATCAATACCGGCAGTGCCTGATATTGAACGTGTGGGATCCATAGTGATTGTAAGACCTGCAAGATGCACAGCCACACCCTTTGGAATAGCACTTACATCAAAGTTAATCTGCGAATGAATTGCCGACACTCCTTGAATCGTAATAGATTTATCAGTAGGTGCGGGTGAATCTGTATAGGTACCGTCATAAGCCGATAGCATTCTTATGACTTTGTTGGTGTCCTCAGCCGGCTTACGGTATGTTATTTGAAGTTCTGCAAATTGTACTGAATCTTCACTTCCTACTGCACCGGAAGCAAATCTTCGGATAACGGTTGAATTGTCATTGGGATAAAAAGCAATTCCGTAATTCAGAGAATCATTCTCTTTTCCGAATTGTTTTCGCAAAGCAAACCATTCTATAATCAGTTCTTTATCAAAATCAATTGAAATTGCACCTGTAGAATCTTTAAGGGGGATAATACCGTCGTATTTAGCAAGCTGTTTTGATTTGTCAATAAAATCCGATATAGGCGTAATCGTATCAAGCGTAGCAGTGGTTCCCCATAATTTGGCAACCTTATAAACTGTAAATGAGAGTTGATTACTCGTAGTGTCTCCGAAAGCATAGTATGGATTGGAGGGAGTAATAAACATTTTGACAGAAACAATATCAGCTACCGTAATATCCGGCACCGAATCAGGTACGCTTAATCTGGATAGTGTAAATGACTTTGTAGTTCCACTCTGACCAATAAACACATATCCTATTCCGGACAGTGAAATATGTTTGGAGAAGGAAGATGAGCCGACAATCAGCGGCAACGAATCGGAAGAATTGATTGACGTAAGTTGGAGAGTATCGGAGAGGAGGTTGTTCCCAACTACACTTTGTTTTTCATTACAACCGGAAGAAGCCAGTGCAACGATTGCTAGAAATACTGCAACTAACCAATTTGCCGGATAACGATTTTGAAATATGCGAACTGTCATACAAATAGAATTGATGTCGGTGAGTTAATCTTGACGCTAATAGAAATTATCCGACTTTCATAAGGTTGCGGTATAATTCGCTGTATTGTCTTGCTGAACGCGACCACGACAAATCCTCGTTCATCCCGTTCTGTACTAGTAAATTCCATACTTCCTGCCGAGAGTAAACAGCAAGTGCGCGCTGAACGGCAGCAACCATTTCGGCGGAGTCGAAGTTTTGAAATACAAATCCGTTCCCTTCAGCACTCTGAGGATTAAACTCTCGAACAGTATCTGCCAGCCCGCCTGTGGAGCGAACGATAGGTACAGTACCATAGACTAGGGAGTATTGCTGATTCAATCCACATGGCTCGTAGAGCGACGGCATCATAAACATATCCGCGCCTGCTTCGATGAGGTGAGCAAGTTCATCGTCAAAACCAATCTTAACTGCAGCTTTATCGGGATAACGTTCAGCAATAGTGCGCAGTCCTGCTTCGAGTTCGGGGTCGCCTTCGCCAAGCAACACAAATTGTAAATTTTCTGCAAAAAACTGTTCGGCTGCTTCCAATATAAGTTTTATGCCTTTTTGCTCATTCAGTCGCGAAATCATGCCGATGAGTGGCGTATTGGATCGCATCGGCAGTCCAAAACGGTGAAGCAATGCTTCTTTACTGTAAATTTTATCTTGAACGGAAGTTTTGTCGTAGTTTTTGGAAATAAACGGGTCAATTTTTGGATTCCATGTCAGCAAATCCACACCGTCTAATATACCGAGCATTTTATCTCCGCGAGACCTGAGTACATCATTAAGTCCGTTGCTGGACTGTTTGTTTTTCAGAATCTCGGCACAATATGTAGGGCTGACCGTAGTAATACGGTCAGAATACGCAATGCCGGCTTTCATAAAATTAAGCCGTTCATTATGAGTAATATTGGTCAGAGCAGATCCGGAAAGTCTGGTTTTGGCTAAACTGGAATCAGGGAAACTGCCTTGATTACCGAAATTATGAATAGTGTAGATGATTTTTGCTGCCTTGAACTCTTTTGCATATTCTGTTCGGGCTAGAGCCGGCACAAGTCCTGTTTGCCAGTCGTTGCAGTGAATAATATCAGGATACCAGCCGAGAAGTACGCACGTTTGGAGTACAGTCCGGTTGAAGAAAATAAATCGTTCATCATTATCCGGATATTCTATTCCGGTGAGAGGGTCACTGTAGAATCCTTTATTTGCCTCAAAATAATTTTGATTTGTAGTGATATATGCTTGAACTTTTGAGCGGGAAGTGGTAATAGCAGAGGATTTTACAGTAGCAATTGACTCTACGTCGCCTACCGAAACAGCAAAATCACGCAGGCGATTTATCTCGTGTATACGGTTTTTGCGTTCGCTGATACTGCCATATTTTGGCATCATAACACGAATGTCATGACCCAGTTCACGAAGTGCAAGTGGCAACGAATAGGACACATCGGCTAATCCGCCTGTTTTTGCAAAAGGATAAACTTCACTCGAAACAAATAAAATACTAAGCGGTTTTGCCATTGTGATCCAAAGTGGAGAATACTTTAATTCTTGGCGTAGCTGTACAAAAATAGCGATTTTTAGTCGAAATTAAAAGAAGTGATGTAAGATTACTCATATTTATGTTTTTTTGTCGTCTTTCAACCTACAACATATCTGTGATTATTCTCTATATCATGTATTGCGGTTTTATGCTTCTGTGCTCGAGTAAAAAGTGTTTATTTTATTCCAAAACTTATGCTAATTTAGCAACTGAATTTCTGAAATACGCTTAAAGGGGAACAAAGGGCATCTTTAAAGTATATTTCCTCATACATATAATAGACTAATGACTGCGATGAAACTCTCCACAGTACTCATAGTCGAAGACGAAAAAATAGTCAGTTTAGACCTTGCCTCTACTCTTCGGCAACTTGGTTATGCAGTTAAGGGCGTTGCAAGCAATGGACAGGAAGCGGTTGAAGTTGCAAAAACCCTAAAGCCGGACATTATTCTAATGGATATTGGATTGATGGGGGAAATGGACGGAATCAAGACAGCCCAAAAGATACAGGAGTATAATGATATACCTATTGTTTTCATTTCGGGAAATTCTGATATGGCAACTATTGAGAGTGCCAAAGCCGGAAATCCCTACGGATACATCTTCAAACCATTCGATGAACGAGAAATAAGTCCAATACTTGAAATTGCGCTATATCGCCACAGCCAAGAAACCAAATTAAAGATTCCAAACCAATCTCCGATTACATCGTATATTGAACATGATATACAATACAGCAATTTAGCCGAACTTTCGTCCGATTGTATCGTGATCCACAGTGAAGGTGTAATTGTATTTGCCAATTCGGCAGCGGCTAAAGCACTCAGAGCTACTTCATTACAAGAACTTATCGGTAAGGACATATTCAGTTTCGTTCATTCGGATTACCGCGAAATAGAGAGAGAGCGAACTGATAATGCTATGAAAGATAGTATGCTTGCAAAGATTGATGAAGAGAAGTTTGTTCGATTGGACGGTTCTGAGTTCTTCGTTGAGCTAAGAATATCAGTTGTCAATTATGGTGGAAAAAGAGGGATACAAGTCATTTTTAAGGATATTACTAAGCAGAAGTCTCACGAAGAAATTCTGAGAAAATCCGAAACTCTGTTTCGTCAAGTTTGGGAGAATTCGCGCGACGGAAAACGACTTGTAAATAAAGACGGCATAATATTACTGGCAAACCCTGCCTATTGTCAAATGGTGGGTAAACCCCCACACGAAGTTATCGGGCAAATTTATTCAAGTGTATATGCTAAAGATCAGCAGTCAGGATTGCTCGCTACATTTCGGCAGCGTATTGGTACTAATTCTATCATTACACACTATGAAAAAAAACTACGGCTGTGGAATGGCAAAGAATTATGGCTCGAACTATCTAATTCGTATGTAGATGCCGACGGTGAAAACGGTCCGTTTTTACTCAGTATTGTCCGTGATATTTCCGAAAGAAAAATTGTTGAAGAGCAGATCAGAAGTTCGCTCATGGAAAAGGAAGCATTACTGAAGGAACTACATCACCGTGTTAAAAATAATATGCAGATTGTTTCGAGCTTATTGCATCTTCAAGCACAGAATATTCTTGACGAAACTACGGCAGCACCCCTTCGCGAAAGTCAGAACCGAGTAAAATCAATGGCTTTAGTACATGAGCAATTGTATCAGTCCAATAATCTCTCCGAAGTAAATATTAATGCGTACATAAGGCAGCTTACTTCGCGCCTGCTGAGATCAATCAGTGGGAGCAAACAAAATATTTCAATCTGTATTGAGCCGGAAAATAATACTATTTTGATGAATATTGATACAGCCATTCCTATTGGACTTATTCTTAACGAGCTAATAACGAATGCTTTGAAGTATGCTTTCATTGGTAAGGAAAACGGAGAAATCTGTATTAAAATTGATAAAAACTCCGGTAACGTTTACAAAATGGAGGTTCGTGATGACGGAATTGGAATCCCGCCTGAAGTTGATATTACTAAAACTGAAACATTGGGCTTGCAATTAGTCCAATCTCTTGCTGCACAGCTTGGTGGTGTTTCAGAGTGCATAAGCACATCACTCGGTACTACGTTTACGATTACTTTTCCTGAAAGGTAAGTATTATGAGTAATTCGATGACCAATTTGCACGTTAGTTCCCCCTTGAATATTCTCGTGGTAGAAGACGAAAATATTGTTGCATTGGATTTACGATCTATCCTTACGTATTTAGGGTATGTTGTAGTAGGAATGACTGGCTATGGTGAGGAAGCTGTTTCGTTGGTGCGTTCACTCAAACCCGATGCGGTAATGATGGATATTGGCTTGCGTGGAGAAATGGACGGTGTAGAAGCTGCACAAATTATTCGGGAAGAAATGAATACTCCCGTTGTATTCATTACTGCGAATGCAGATGCTGCAACATTACATAAAGCAAAAATAACCCAACCGTATGGGTTTATCTTAAAGCCATTCGATGAGCGTGAAATTCAAACCACTCTCGAAATGGCTTTCTTTCGTTACAAGACCGATCAAGAACTCCGCGAAAGCCGCCAATGGCTTGCCACAACATTGGAAAGCATAGGAGATGCTGTCATCGCCACTGATCGGCTGGGCAACATTAAGTTTATGAACCCGATCGCTGAGAAGCTGTCAGGATGGATACAATCGGAAGCAATCGGCAGGCCATTGCCGGAAGTGTTTGTCATTGTCAATGATATAACACGTAATCCGGTTGCAAATCCCGTTGAGATTGTATTGAAAGAAGGACGAACTGTAGGGCTTGCAAATCATACTGTACTGATAGCCAAAGATGGAAAGGAGTATAATATAGATGATGCGGCTGCACCAATTCACGATAGAAAGGGTGATATAACCGGGGTAGTACTTACATTCAGAGATATTACCGAAAAATACAAGTCTGAAGCTGCTCTGCTTGCGAGTGAAAAACGGTTTAGATCACTCATCGAGAACAGCGAAGACATGATTACACTTGTTGATGCTGAAGGCGCTATTGTCTATGGCAGCCCTGCAGTCGAGAGGGTATTAGGATTTTCATTTGAGGAATATAAAACTAAGGTTGGATTTGACTTTATTCACCCTGACGACCGCCCGCTTTCAATACAGAAATTTATGAGTTTGCTGGAGCATCCGAATGAAACCATCCATCTCCAACATCGTTTGCTCCATAAAAATGGTGAATGGGTGTGGATAGAAGGGGCTGTAACGAACTTACTCGAAGACCCTTACATCAGAGCAATTGTATCGAACTTTCGTGATATTACCGCACGTAAAAATAGCGAGCAAGCCCTCACTGAAAGCTACACTCTTCTCAAAGCAGTAACCGAAGGAACAGATGATATAATTTTTGTAAAGGATATTAAGGGAAAATATCTGCTTGTCAATTCAAGGGGCAAAAAGATTAGCGGATATGCTCCCGAAGAAATGATTGGAAAAACAGATGCCGAGTTGTTTTCACAGGAATTGGCTCAAGCATCAATGTCAACTGACAGAAGTGTTGTTGAAACCCAAACAAATTTAATTCTAGAAAATACAGTAGATGTTGCAGGCAAGGAACGAATCTACATGACATCGAAGAATCCCTTATACAACAATGAAAATACAATCATCGGTGTAGTCGGAGTCGCAAGGGATATTACCGAACTTAAAAATGCTCAGAATGATCTCCGTAAAAATGAAGAATTATTTAGGGCAATGATAGAGGATAGTGCAGACGGAGTATCGCTTACAAGTAAAGAAGGCAAAATTATTTATAGTAGTCCAGCCAACCCCAAAATACTGGGATACACGCCCGAAGAGCGTCTTAATGGCGGATTTGCTGACTTGTTGCACCCCGACGATGCGACAAAAGTAACGGATATGTTCCAAGAAATGATGGCGGGAGCAAAAGAAGTCGAACGCTTTGAAGCGCGTGCAAAAAACAAAGACGGCACATGGCACTGGATCGAAGTCAATTGCAGGAATATGACAAGCAATCCTAGTGTGAATGCGATTGTCAGTAATTTCCGTGACATTACTGCACGCAAAAATGCCGAACAGGCATTGCAAGAAAACTACGGGTTACTAAAAGCAATGACAGAAGCAACCGGTGATGTGATTTTCATGAAAGATATCGAAGGAAGGTATATCTTCATCAATGCTGCCGGAGCTCAAATAGCCAAGAAAACAAAAGAAGATATTATCGGCAAAACTGATGAGGATCTTTTCGATGTCGAAACAGCAAAGATATATAGAGATGTTGATACTTTAGTCATTGAAACCGGACATGGATACAGCCAAGAATATGATTCGACCGTAGATGGACAAGAGCATAATTTTATAACATCCAAAAATCCTATCTTTGATTCAAACAAAAAAATAATTGGTACAGTTGGCATATCACGTGACATCACCGAGCTTAAAAACGCTCAAAAAGATCTCCGCAAAAACGAAGAACTCTTCAGAGCGATGATTGAAGGCAGCAATAATGGAGTATTACTTATAAATACGGAAAGTAAAATAATTTATAGCAGCCCTGCGAATGAAAAAATTCTCGGATATTCCGCAGAAGAGCGATTGGGCAAAAATTTTGAAGATTTGGTGCACTCGCAGGATACCCAAAAAGCCGGAGGGTATATCCAAGAACTATTTGCAGTAAAGAAAAGAATTGAACCGTTTGAACTACAAGTTCAACATAAAGACGGATCATGGCGATGGCTTGAAGCCACTGCCATGAATATGCTCGATAATCCCAGTGTGAATGCAATAGTAGTTAATTTCCATGACATCACCAGGAGAAAAGTAGCAGCAGAAAAGCTGTCAAAGAGTGATCAAAATCTTAGTGATATAGTTGAGGCAATAACCGTTCCAATGGTTATTACCGGTATTGAGAGTAAGAAAATTCTGTATGGTAATCAGCTGATTGCGGAAATGGCGGGATTATCACTTGAGGAATTGTATAACCAACAAACTATTGATTTCTATGTAAATCCTGAAGAGAGAGAACAAGCTGTTCAGCAATTATTGGAGACCGGGGTTGTACAAAATAAGGTTGTACGGATGCAGCGTACAACCGGAGAGCCCTTCTGGGGAGTTCTGACATCTCGTATCATTAGGTTCGACGGACAAAATGCAATTGTTACGACGATTTATGATATTTCCGAGCAGAAAAGAGCTGAAGAAGAGGTTGTTAAGTCCAACGAGCGTTTTGAAATGATAGCCAATGCAACTGATGATGTAATATGGGATTGGTCACTTGTAGATAATAGTTTATGGTGGAATAAGAATTTTTATTTGCATCTGGGATACGATGAAAACAACAAAGATTTAACAATTAACTCATGGCTGAATGGGCTTCACCCGCTTGATAAAGAGAGAGTGACAGCAGGGATTCACCATGCAATTGATTCCGGTGAAAATTATTGGTCGGATGAGTATTGCTTCTTGAAAGCAGACGGTAGTGAAGTCTTTGTTTTGGATCGTGGCTATATACTATATAACAACGAAGGCAAGCCATATCGTATGGTCGGTGCAATGGTAGATATTACGGAGCATAAAACAGCCGAAGAAAAAATAAAGCTGAGCGAGGAAAAATATCGGCTGATGTTCGATCATAACCCCCAACCAATGTGGATTTATGATACCGAAACCCTAAAGTTCCTTGAGGTCAATCAAGCTGCCGTAACTCACTACGGGTATTCAAGAGAAGAGTTCTTGGATATGACTATCAAAGACATTCGCCCCCATGAGGATATTCAACTCCTAATGGAAGACCTTGCTGCAATTACGGAAGATTATTCAATTAGTGGTGAGTGGCGCCATTTGAAAAAAAATGGTGAGATGATTTATACTCAAATTACATCTCATGTTATTATTCATAATGGTCGTCCAGCCAGACATATTTTGGTGAATGATATTACTGACCGAAAAAAGACCGAGCAAGCACTACAAGAAAATTATACATTGCTTAAAACTATAACAGAAGGAATAAACGAAAGCATCTTTGCTAAGGATACATCAGGCAAATATATATTTATTAACTCTGCTGCCGCTAAAATTCTTAATAAAACCAAAGAGGAAATTATTGGACATGATGATGTAGCCCTTTTCTCTCCTGAACACGCTTCTTGGCTGATTGAGATTGACAGTACAATTATAGCAACAGGGAAACCTCAAGTAGTTGAAGGGTATTTTGATGAAGGGATTCCACACTATTATATTGACTCAAGGTATCCATTTTATGATACTGCTACAGGCGAAATCATGGGTGTTGTAGGTATCTCACGGGATATTTCCGAGCAAAAAAAGGCAGAATCAAAATTACGTCTCTACGAAAGAGCACTGCAAAGTGTCGGGGAAGGGGTTATAATTATAGATGCTGAACAGCCGGATAACCCGACTGTTTTTGCAAATGAAGGATTTTATACCATGACCGGCTATCATCCTGAAGAGGTATTGGGAAAGAATCGCAATTTTTTAGAAGGCAAAGCTACTGATAAGAATGTAGAATTGGAAATGAGAAATAGTATTGCCAAAAATGAAAATTTCAAAGGTGAAATACTTAATTATAAAAAAGACGGGACTCCTTTTTGGAATTATGTGCGCATCTCACCTGTACCTAATGAAACAGGAGAGGTTACTCATTTTATCGGGCTGCTTACAGACATTGATGACCACAAAAAGGCAGAAGCTAAATTGAGTCTTTACGAGAGGGCATTGCAAAGTGTTAATGATGGAATTATAATTACTGATGCTGAATTGTCGAATAATCCAACAATTTTTGCTAATGATGCGTTCTGCAGTATGACCGGCTATAGTCTCGAAGAAGTTTTGGGAAAAAATCGTGATTTTCTGCAAGGGGAAGCTACCGATAGAAGTCTTGACGAAGAAATTAAAAACACAATTGAAAAGAATAGTTACTTTAAGGGTGAAGTACTTAATTATAAAAAAGACGGGACTGCATTCTGGAATTTTCTTCACCTTTCACCTGTTCCGAATGAAAGTGGAAATGTCACTCATTTTATCGGGCTGCATATTGATATTTCAGAACGAAAAAAAGCAGAAGAAAAATTACGACTTTATGAAAGAGCATTACAAAGTATTATTACAGGGGTTGTAATAACAGATGCTGAACAACCCGACAACCCAATAGTTTTTGCAAATGAAAGTTTCTATGAGATTACCGGCTATAGTCCTTACGAGACGTTAGGAAAAAATTGCAGATTTTTACAAGGAGAAGAGACTGATAAAGAAATTCATCTGGAGATCAAGAAATGTTTGGATGAAAATAAATACTTCGAGGGTGAAATTCTCAATTACAAAAAAGACGGAACACCGTTTTGGAATTTTCTGCGCATTGCACCTGTTCCAAATGAAAATGGTAAAGTTACTCATTTTGTCGGATTTCAAAATGATATTACCGAACGAAAACTCGCAGAAGATAAGATTCGTAACAGCGAACTCCAATTAGCCGAAGCACAGCGATTAGCGAAATACGGGAATTGGAATTATGATTGTATCAATGATACTCTTACATGGTCTGAAGAATTATACAATGTGTTTGGAACAGATAAAAATACATTTATAGAAACACATGGATCTTTTGTCAATTTGGTAGATGAATCTGACCGTGAAACTGTACTTGAGACTAATAGAAAAGCTATTGAAGACGGACTCCCGTTTAGAGTTGTATATCATATTACGACTCCAATCGGTGAAAAACGAATTATTGAAGAATTTGGTCAAGGGATTTTGGATTCAAATGGAAAAGTTATCCGTTTGTTCGGGACTGCACAGAATATCACTGAGCGTAAAATAACCGAAGAAATAATTAAAGAAAGCGAGGAAAAATATAGATCATTAGTTGAAAATTCTCCGGATGTTATTATAACACTTGATCGCCAAAATAACATACAATTCATTAATCGTTCTGTCGAGAGAATGATAAAAGAACAAGTGATAGGTCAAAACATATTTAATTTTATAACTCCTGAATATCATCAACTGGTTTTGCAAGCGTATCAAAAAGTATATGAAACAGGAACTGTCCAAAATTATGAGATTGCGGGGTTGGAATCAAACGGGGCTGTAGCATGGTATGTAACCCATGCAGGTCCAATATTCTCAGGTAAAGATGTAGTGGGGATTACCCTGGTAACAAGGGATATTACAGCTAGGAAAAATGCTGAAGAAGAGCTTCGTAATAATGAGAAAAATCTCCTCCAGATTATTGATGCGATTGCTGTACCAATGCTTGTTACAAGTTTCGATACTGGAAAGATACTCTATGCTAATCAGCTTGCTATTGATATGGAGGAAGCGCAGAAAGAAGTTGTTATCGGGCAATCGGCAGCTGATTATTACAATCATCCGGAAGATCGGGAGATTCTCAAGGGATTAATAAAGAAACACGGATTTGTACGGAATCAGATGATACAAGTACGCCGTAAAACTGACGAATTGATCTGGATTCTGTTTTCGGCAAGTACAATTACATTTAACGGAGAGAAAGCACTTGTCGCCACAATGTATGATATTTCTGATCAGAAAAATGCTGAGGACGAACTCCGAAAGAGCGAGAAAAATCTTCATCAGATTATTGAGGCAATTACAGTTCCTATGGTTGTTACAAGTGTTGCTACAGGAAGAGTAGTCTATGCTAATCAACTTATAGCTGATATGTTGGGTGTGCCGATGGAAGCAGTCCTGCAACAACAAGCCAAAGATTTTTATGCCGACCCCGCAGATAGAACAGTTCTTATCAATATGATGAAGAGTCAAGGATTTGTACAGAATCATTTACTCCAAATGATTCATAAAGAAGGGAATTTGATTTGGGTACTGCTTTCCGGCAGGATCATTACGTTCGATGGTGAACCGTCGCTTGTTATTACAATGTATGATGTCTCTGAACAGAAAAAAGCCCAAGACAAACTCCGTGAAAGTGAAGAGTTATTCAGGGCGATGATTGAAAACAGTACTGACGGAGTTACACTGATTGACAGCAACGGTGTATTAACATATATGAGTCCGAACGGAGAAAAAATAATTGGAAGTACGTGCGATGAGCTGAATGATCTTGGGTATCTTTCGTTTGTTCATCCTGACGATAGAGATTCAATTAATGAAAAATTTGAAAAACTCCTCGAAGGACAAGAATTTTTACCTACACCACTCAGGTGGAATTACTTTGGTAAAGAATGGAGATGGATAGTGACAAGAGGTTCCAATCTTGTAGATAATCCAAGTATCCGTTCAATTATAATGAACTTCAGAGATATTACCGAACAGAAAAGAGCTGACGAAGAATTAATAACAAGTCAAGCTCGACTTAGCGGGGTGATTGATTCTGCAATGGACGCAATTATAACTATTGATGAAAATTATAATATTGTTTTGTTTAATAAATCTGCAGAAAAGATGTTCCTTTGCAGTGCAGAAAATGTGCTTGGAACTTCGATAGGCCGTTTTATTCCAGAGCGTTTTCGTGATTCCCATTCTCATCACATAGAGAAATTTGGCATGGGTAGTGTTATGAGCAAAACTATGGGGGATAGAAATGTAAAATTAATAAGCGGTCTGCGTTGTAATGGAGAGGAATTTCCAGTTGAAGCATCTATGTCTCAAATTGATTCTATTGCAGGAAAATTATTTACTGTCATTATTCGCGATGTAACCGAAAGACGCAAAGCTGAACGGCAGATATATGAACAAGCCGCCTTGTTGGAGATTGTGCCTGATGCAATTATAATGAGGCAATTGGATGGGAAGGTAATCTATTGGAATTCCGGTGCGGCTAAAATGTACGGTTGGACAGCTGCCGAAGCAATCGGAAAATCTGTTCTGGAACTTATCAGCACCGGTGAAACAAACGACTTCTATAGCTCTCAAAAAATTCTGCTCGAACATGATGAATGGACTGGTGAATTTATTCAGCGTACACAAAAAAACCAAAAAATATTAGTCCAAAGCAGATGGAAATTAGTTCGCAATGCCAAGGGTGAGCCAACATCGGTACTTGTAACAAATACTGATATTACTGAAAAAAGGAACTTGGAACAGCAATTCCTTCGTACTCAACGTTTGGAAAGTATTGGAACTCTTGCCAGCGGAATTGCACACGACCTTAATAATATCCTTACACCCGTTGTTCTTGGAATGGAGCTTCTAAAAACAAGACATCTGGATGAAGTAAGTATGCAGAGAATTGATACAATTATCGGTATAGTGAAACGCGGCTCCGGGCTAATTAGTCAGGTATTGGATTTTGCCAGAGGGACGAAGGGTGAAAATGTTCCGATAAACCCTAAATATATTGTAATGGAAGTTGCTAAGGTTATTCGAGAGACATTTCCTCGACAAATTGATATTGATGTAAATATAACAAAGGATGATATTACGATTTTAGGCGATGGTACTCAAATTCATCAAGTGTTGATGAATCTCTGTATCAACGCTCGTGATGCTATGCCTCATGGAGGAAAACTTGATATTAGTCTTGCTTTGCAAACTACAGATGATTCAATTGTTCGTCTGAATATCAATGCTAAAATTGGCAGGTATGTAGTAATTACAGTTCGGGATAGCGGCGAGGGAATCCCTCTTGAAATTCGTGACAGGATATTTGATCCTTTCTTCACTACGAAAGCTGAGGGCAAGGGTACCGGCTTAGGGCTTGCGACTGTTTTTACAATTGTAAAGAATCATGGCGGGTTTATTAATCTTTATAGTGAAATAGGCAACGGTACTTCTTTTAAAATCTATCTACCGGTTCATATTTCTTCTGAAACTGTTGAAATTGAAGAGGAAACGGCTATTCGCGATTCAGGCAGACAAGAACTGATACTGGTAGTTGATGATGAAGAGCTTATACGAACAATATCAGCAGATATTCTTCTGGAAAACGGTTACTTAATTCTTACTGCTCAAAATGGAGCCGAAGCTGTGCAGATATACCGTGAGAAAAAAGATGATATTGCCGTTATAGTGACTGATGTAATGATGCCGGTAATGAACGGAATAGAACTGATTGAAATTGTTCAGGGAATAAATCCTAATGCCAAAATTGTAGCTGCCAGTGGGCTTATGCAGGGTGATATTGCAGCTAAATTAGCAACAGCTAAGGTTTCGGCTCGATTATCAAAACCATTTACAGCCGACAAATTACTTGCTGCCGTTCATCAAGCACTTCAAGTCTGAATTTTGTCGGCTGTTTCAACGAAATTAGCCGGTGATTCGTTGTAGTATCTGTTTAGAGTGCTCAGAGCCACAATTATTATACTATGATGACCGAAATTCAAGCATTATATCAGCAAGTTATTCTTGACCACAATAAGAATCCCCATAATTTTGGGGCAATAGAGGGTGCGGATTGTTCAGCCGAGGGACTGAATCCTTTGTGCGGTGACCACATCAATGTTTTCCTAAATCTTGACGGTGATATTATTACCGATATTCGCTTCAACGGATCCGGATGTGCTATTTCTAAGTCCTCAGCTTCGATTATGACCACGCTTCTCAAAGGTAAAACCGTAAAGGAGGCAGAAGCAATGTTCGGAACATTTCACGACCTTGTGACTGCTGATATGGATATACAATTCGATGATGAAGACCTCGGAAAACTGGCTGTATTCGCAGGAGTAAGGGAATTTCCTGCTCGAGTAAAATGTGCGTCTCTTGCATGGCATACGCTAAAATCTGCTCTCGAAGGTAAGAAAATCACCTCGACCGAATAAACTTTTCTGCGTAAATTGTACATAAATAACCCTAATCGAACTCATTAATGGAATCATTCTTTCCCTTACCAGTGAATCAACCGGAACGAAAAGAACCCGCATCTGCGTCGGTGACTTCGGAGCCGACTACTCTTCACGAGAAGGTTATAGCTGCGATTAAAACAGTATATGATCCTGAAATTCCTGTAGATATTTACGAACTGGGACTAATCTACGAAGTGAAAATCAAGGAAAATAATCATGTAGATATCCTGATGACACTTACTTCTCCCGGATGTTTTGCAGCCGGTCAGATACCTGCCGAAGTAGAGCAGAAAATCATTGCATTGCCCGAAGTGGAAAGTGTTCATGTGGAATTAACTTTCGAGCCGCCGTGGGACAAAGCAATGATGAGCGAAGCAGCACTGCTTGACTTGGGGTTTTGGTAAGAATGAAGTAATAATCAAACTCAATTTTTATACGTCATTCTGAAGGAGTCTTCGACTGAAGAATCTCAGTTTAAGTGACTCTCGAGCGTTAAAAATTTGAATTTATAGCCAATATGAATTCTTGGTTTTCTTATTAGGTATAAGTAAATAATATACATTGTTTAATTCTCAAGTACCATATAAACTGAGATTCTTCGGTCGGGGAATCCCTCTGAATGACAAAATTAAAGTAATACTTCAGTTAAGAACATTATAATCGTATCTATACCTGTATCATAACACTCTAAAAGGAACTATGGCGTTACAATTTTACAAAATTCCGGTAGCAAAAGTTATACGTGAGACTGCAAGTGCGGTCTCGATTGCATTTGCAGTCCCCGGCAATTTACAGGAACTCTTTAAATATAAACATGGGCAATACCTAACCCTTCGGATTTCGATAGACGGTAAAACTTTCAACCGTGCATATTCTTTATGCAGCAGTTCCGCACTAGGCGAATACCACACTATAGCTGTTAAATCTACTGAAGACGGATTTGTTTCTCGGTATCTTAATGAAAAATTGCGTGAAGGTGACACTATTGAAGTAATGCCTCCGATGGGCAATTTTACAATTGACCTTTCCTCGGCTAATGAACGGATGTATGTATTATTAGGTGGTGGTAGCGGGATTACTCCACTTCTGGCAATTCTAAAGTCGGTATTAGCCATCGAATCCAAAAGCCGTGTTATCCTATTATATGGTAATAGAGACGAAGCGAATATTATTTTCAAAAATCAAATTTCATCATTAGAACAAAAAAGTGGCGGACGGTTATCCGTATTGCATATACTGGAGCAACCTTCAAACGGAGTAAATGCTCATATTGGCAGAATGGATGCATCAATGATAAGTTCACTTGTCAAAAATAACCTTGGCGGGAAGTTCCCGTCTGCTCATTATTTTCTCTGCGGTCCGGGCGGCATGATGGTTCAAGCCGAATCCGCTTTAGAACAGTTGAACATTGCTAAAGCAAATGTCCACAAAGAATACTTCACGCTCCCACCTTCTGTGGAGGACGACACAGTGACTGTAGTTTCTGTTGAAGAAGCTCCTGAAAAACGCGAAGTAAAATTGCGTCTGTATGGTGGAAACTATACTATTACTGTAGAGCCAAAAGAAACTATCCTTGCTGCTGCCATCCGTCAAAATCTCGACCCGCCGTATGCGTGTCAGATAGCCGCGTGCTGTACGTGCCGTGCAAAACTTATTTCAGGTAAAGTGGTTATGGATAGCCGTGAGGCACTTACGGATGATGAATTGGAAGAAGGGTACATTCTTACTTGCCAGTCGCATCCACAGACTTCGGATGTGCTTGTGGATTATGATCAGTAGATTGGCTGATTAATGTTGAAGATAAAATATACTTAGCTCATAGCGTTCTTGCTATGGGCTATTTTTTTTGTCAGAACTTCAGGGAACTTTTCGTACCTCTCCTAAGTATAACTATTGTAATGAATGCTAAAAAACGCACTTTTTCCCCAAAAAAATATAAGGAACACCAAGATGAAAACACTAACAATTACCATTTTTGTTTTGATTGTCGCAATCATTTCTTCTCACGCCCAGCAGCCCAGCTTTGAGTGGGCGAAGAAACAATCGGGTGCTTGTATTGGACCCACCAAAGTGGATAAGGCAGGTAATGTCTATACTACAGGAAGAATTAATTTTTATGAGAACAATATATGGTCTCCAAGTAAAGTGAGGGTTGATTATGACCCGGGACCCGATACATGCTATTTGGACAATTCTTCCGGACATTTTAATTATATAACCAAGTATGATGCATCCGGTAATTTTGTTTGGGCAAAAACTCTTCCGGGGTTTATTTCTACTAATAATCCCTATGTATCTTCAAAAATGTCATTTGTACTTGACAAACATGAGAATATATATATAACTGGTCCTTTTAGAGGAACAACTGACTTTGATCCGGGAGAAAAGCAATTTATTGTTAAACCTGGTTCCCGCACATCAGAGTATTTTGACATATTTGTAATGAAACTTGATTCTAAAGGTAATTTTACATGGGCAAAAAGAATAGGTGGGCTGATGAATGATATTGTAAATGATATTGTACTTGACGGAACAAACAAAATTTATATATCAGGCAAGATTATGGGTGGTGACGATATCAATGCAGGATCAGATTCCGTCAAACTCAAATTCGCGGACGGTGATTCATTTATTATGAAGTTTGATTCTGATGGTAATTATAAATGGTCGAAACAATGGAAGGCAAATTGTAACTGTTTTCCTTCATTAGCTGTTGATGGTTTGGGAAATTTATATTCTTCAGGATCATTTAGCGATACCCTTCATTTCAATTCGGAAACTGATAGTATTAGCCTCTCATCATCAAAAGGAAATGTTTATATAGTAAAGCTTGATTCAATCGGCAAATTGGTTTGGATTAACCAATTCGGAACTGACCCTTCAGTAAAAGAGGGTGTGTACAGCAGTATTTCTATAGGGGCGGTGTCGATAAAAATATCCAATAATATTTATATACATGGTGCCTTCACGGGGAAATCTGATTTTGATCCTAGTATAGGAGAATACAATTTGACATCTTTATATAGAGATACCTTTACCTTAAAATTAGATAAAAATGGTAATTTCATTTGGGTGAAGCAAATACCAATGAAGGCACTGCCAACTACACTCTCAATTACCCTTGATGCTTGGGAAAATATATATAGTGTAGGTGTTTTTAGTGATACCTTAGATTTTGATCCGAGTTCTGCAGTGTATAATTTAATTGCAAAAGGACATGGTGATATGTATATTTCAAAAATAGATTCTTCAGGAAACTTTGTATGGGTAAAGCAAATAGGCGGTAGTTCAGCACCTATCATTGATACAAGGGGATTTCATAATGATTTTTTTGATTTTTATGACGCAGGGGTTTCAATCTCAGTAACTGAGTCTGGCGATATTTACACAGTCGGTTCCTACCTTGATTCAGCAGATGTTGACCCCGGAATCGGAGAGTATCAATTAGTCGGTTCCGGTTACTTTCTCCTCAAACTCAGCCAAACTCCAAACGATGTCCGTGAATCTGTCGAAACTAGTTCACTTTCCGTTTATCCGAATCCTGCAACCAATTCCATTACCCTTTCATTTGGCAAGCAAATCACCCACGGTAGAGTAAAACTGTTCAATGTCTTGGGGCAAACGGTACTAAGTAGTGAAGATATAGATGGCAGTTCATACACCATTAATATGTCTGACCAACCGAAGGGAATGTATTTTATAGAGTTAAGCGACAATGTAAGCATTCAGCGTGCGAAGTTTGTTAAGGAATGATACAGATGCAGTGCATTATCACAAATAATGGTGCAGGATGTTCATTCTCCATTGTTTCGAGCTTAGGAATTCTGTTTAAGAGGAGAAATGATGTGTTTTTGAGCTTAATTTCCGCTACTCCAAAAAACTATTTTCAAAGATTTGAAAAAAAATTACGTGTTTTTAACGGTACAAACGGATACGGGCAAGTTTTCCACACAGATATATTGTGAGTAAAATAGTTGCCGGAAATTGACTGAATCATTGTTCTTGAACTTACGTCATTGCCGCTCTTATCCAGCGGCATTTTTTTTTCAGGTTTTCAAAAAAATATTTTGGAAAAGACCACAGAATAGTCGTAACTTTGTATTCCCTACTCGACGGCACGGCTCAAACGTGAGGCGCAGACGAAGCAACGAGCGGAAGCAGCCGGACATTAGAATAGGGCACGTACTTTGAAAACAGGGAGCAA
>CAZGNO010000070.1:0-19044 GCA_964527785.1 uncultured Chitinophagaceae bacterium | reverse complement strand
CTATCAGGAACACAGCATGACAAACAAGCTCAAGCCACACAGAGCTTAGTCGAAGTGTTCGATTACTTGCCAAATTATGGATATTAATTACGACGATTATTTTTGTACAGCACTTATATGTAAGATAATACTACTATTATTAACAAGAAAGCAGCCAATTGGAATTCATTCCAAATGGTTGCTTGTGATATAGTCTTAACCGATATAAATTACTTACATCCTACGTGCTGATCGAAGAGCGTTAGCGTACCCTAGATACTGCCCGGTTCCATCATTATTCAGGATTGATTTTCCATATGAATCGCTATTGAATGTCGGACCTACATTATTTGATTTACGGCTGGAAATGAATCGGTAATTACCATTTGCTTGCTTTCCGATATACATTCCTACATGGTCTATTTGTGTTCCGTCACCATTATCTGCATCAAAAAATACCAAGTCCCCAATTTTTAATTTCGGTAGGTTTGTAGTATTGCTGATTGTATGTCCGGTAAAGACCTGCACACCAGGTGCTGACGATGCAATATGATACGAACGTCGCGGCATTTTCACACCGACATCATCGCTACCCACATTATAACACATAGGAATAGTATCAGCATAATTATTACCGGTAAAACTATGACGATATCCCCATACCATTCGCATAAAACCAGAGCAATCTAAACAATTATCGCGACTTGTATCATATACTCGCAGATATGGATTAATCAGATATTTGTTTAGAGAGGTACTCCAATAATGAACATACGACCAATTAATTTGGAGGTAATCGTTGAAATCAGAACCTTCTTTGAAGGTATTTGCCGAGTCAGGTCCATAGATTGCATCCTTACTTCCACCGGATTTATATTCCATTGCTATTGCCAGAATATCCAAACTTGACGTATTTGCAGTATTTGCGTACAATGCGTTGTGAAGCCATACAGTATCTACATTCCCATTGAATTTAGATGGCAGTGTTCTCACCCATACCGTATGTGTTACCGATACATTTCCTTCGCTAAAGGTTCTTGATGCCCCGTCCAAGGAAACCGTATAACAGTTTACTGTATAGGATGCGAGCCACTTATTGATATTCTTATCAATAACTTCAACCGCTCCGGTGCTATACGTGTTAATTTTGAATCTTCCTTTGTACGATATTTGTACCGCAGAAATAGATTGCTTTCCACCCTCATAATTTTCGCTTGTGTTATTTCCTACGATTGATGTCGTCTCATTGCTGCATCCGCCGGCAATTATTAAAATTACCAAAGCAATACTGCATAGAATATTAATTCTACTTGCTATTCTCATGTCTATCTTTTCCTTGAAAATTACTAAAACTAACAAATTTGTGTTACTGACGAATGCAAAATTACGGGGTCAGACTAACCACATCCTCACCGCAGCAACACATCGGAAAAGTTTTTGAAGTACTTTTTAATTCCATTTAAGAAAATACTAGAGCTAATTTGAGATTTTTGTTGTCCTAGAAATGTTTATTTCGGTGAGGGTTCGGTGAGTACGAGAGGTTAGTTTTGCAGGTATAAATCACATCAACATTCATAATGACAAGTAAAATCATGTCATCTGTACGTGAAACATTTATTCTTAAGATTATAAAGTATGACGAGTCGGAGCAAGGCAAAGTTTCGGTTACACTTCGTAATATCAAATCAGAAAAGTCGTTAGTGTTCAATTCAACTGATGAATTAGCCCGATTCTTGGATGTAAACGAAAATGATACTCAATCGAATCCTCAAAACGAGTAATTGTTTTTAAATTATCAGGATGAATGTCTTAAGTAGTTGGACAGATTTACTTTAACTTTATATGCCCTGTCATTCTAAACGCCAGTGAAGAATCTTCGTGTGCTGCTTAAGCCCTGTATGTGTATTACTTTGCGGAGATTCTTCGGTCTAAGAATCCCTGTAAATGACATCTCTTAAAATATTAGTACAATTTTGTGTCCAGTCATGCTGAACTTGATTCAGCATCTCCGTGTGTACGACGAAATAGCACATTGAAATTAGCATGACTTAACAGCAATAGACCCTGAATCGAGTTCAGGGTGACAAGCGTAAGTATTTTATTCCAATGTCATTGCATTATTTTGTAGGCGGCTCGGCGACTATCTGGAACTCAGAATGACAGCACTTTGATTTTCAATTAATTTTATCCAAGTATTTACCGAATTTAATGGTTCGGTTATTTTAATCCTATCATTTACTCCCTACTCTTTTTCAATTGCCACCATTGCAACAGCAAGCGTTGTCGAATGGGATAATGAAATATGTATTCTACAATCATTCCATCTCTCAGCCATTAAACCCGAAAGTTCAATGATTGGTTTGCCGCTCGGTTCGTTACGAACTCCAACCAAATTAAATGCAAATCCATCCCTTACTCCAGTTCCGATTGCCTTGCTGAACGCTTCTTTGGCGGCAAAGCGAGCTGCATAGTGTTGCCCCTTGTGCATCTTGAATGATTCACAATACTCTCGCTCGGTTTCAGTAAATATCTTTTTCAAAAAACGCTCACCGAACTTTTCAATTGATTCCTCGATGCGTTTCACATCTGTGATGTCCGTTCCGATTCCAATTATCATAAATCACAATACATATATGGTTGAAATAAAAGACTTCCTTCAAAGAAGCATCAGCAGTTCCTACTCTGTTAGACATCATTCGTAACAGAAGTTTTGAATCAAGGAATACTTCGCGTGATACATTTCAAATAAATTTTACTGTGTTAGTGCTGCAACCAGTGGCATTCCTAAGATCTCACGCGCTCTGTTAAGAGATTCATCTATATCTCCGGGTATGTTTTCTTCGCCAATCTCGTCAAGAAACCCTGACTGCTGAATTGCTACGAGCGGCTGTGTATGAATATCAGAAATGATAAATGCAATCCCATGTTTTTTGCAATTCTCAAATACTTCTTTAAGTGTTTGCAAACCAGTCGAATCAATAGCAGGAACATTTCGCATACGAATTATCCGAACCTTTGGTTGTGACGATACCAACTCCATTGCCTCACGGAACTTATAGGCAGCACCGAAAAAGAAAGGTCCGTTGATTTCAAAAACATCTACACCTTCCGGCACATTACGCTTATCAATAGAATTAGGGTCGTCTTTTATTTCTTCTTCGTTTATTTCACGGGAAATCACCCCAACATTCGTTACTGCTATCATTTGCCTCATAAAGAGAAATACCGCAAGCAATAGTCCAACTTCAATTGCGACCGTCAAATCTACCAGCACCGTAAGTCCGAATGTAACAAGCAGTACAGCTACATCACTTTTCGGGCTTTTTAGTAGTGAACGGAAACTTCTCCATTCACTCATGTTATATGCTACTATCACAAGTATTGCCGAAAGAGCAGGAAGCGGGATAAGAGTTGCCCACCTCCCGAAGAACAGCATGATAATTAATAACGTAGCAGAGTGAATCATTCCAGCAATTGGAGTCCTTCCCCCGTTTTTAATATTTGTGGCTGTTCTGGCAATTGCACCTGTTGCCGGTATTCCACCAAAAATCGGACTGGCAATATTTGCAATACCTTGCGCAATTAATTCAGTATTAGAGCGGTGCTTGGCTCCAATCATACCATCAGCAACCACAGCGGAAAGCAACGCTTCAATCGCCCCTAATATTGCAATTGTCAATGCAGGTTGGAAAAGTTCCTTAACCATTGTGAGATTTACGTGAGGAAGCGATGGCATTGGAAGAGAGGATGCAATTTCACCGAATCGTGAGCCGATAGTTTCTACTTCCAAACCAAAAAACTGAACTGCAACAGTCGCCATAATCAAAGCAATAAGTGAACCGGGTATTTTCTTTACAAATCGCTGCCAAACAATGATAAGCAGCAGAGAACCTAAACCTATTGCAGCTGAGGCAACATTTATCGAAGAAAAATTATGGGCATATTCAATCCATTTTTCAATAAAATCCGGTGGCACAGTCCCGATTTTCAACCCTAGAAAATCCTTTATTTGCGACGAAAATATAATAAGTGCAATTCCGCTCGTAAACCCTACTACAACAGGATGAGGTATAAACTTGATGATAGACCCTAGTCGTACCATTCCCATGATTATCAAAAAAACTCCCGCCATCAATGTCGCTACCGCCAAACCTTCCACACCATATTTTTGGACGATTCCATAGAGAATTACGACAAATGCACCGGTCGGTCCAGCAATTTGTACACGGCTTCCACCCAATGCAGACACTAGGAAGCCGGCAATAATTGCCGTATATAGTCCCTTCTCAGGTGATACCCCAGATGCAATCGCAAAAGCAATGGAAAGCGGTAACGCAACTATCCCCAAAATCAATCCGGCTGTAGCATCTGCAAAAAATTGATTTTTTGTGTATGTAGGAAGTATTGATAAGATCTTGGGTTTAAACATTCTTTCTCCGGTCAATAGGTTTTATAATAATATCAAATAAACAATATCAAGTTATAGAATAGAGTACTTTTGAAAGCGGCGTTTGTGCAGTTACATGATAGGTCTGAATTTCAAGAGATTTTGCAGCAGCAATATTTTGCGGGGCATCATCTATGAACAGTGTGGTTTCAGGGCAGGCATTCATTGCTTCGAGAGCATATTGGTAAATTTCCAAATCCGGCTTGCGAAGCCCTATAGCATACGAAAGGAAACAATCATTCATTTCTAAAAACAGAGGCATACACTCATCTTCAATAGCAGCATAGTGTATTTCATTGATATTACTCAGGAGGGCAACTCTATAACGCTGCTTAAGTGATTGTATTATACTTATAGTATCAGGAAAAAGCCCAATAAGCATAGCGTTCCAAGCTGCGTCAATTTCAGTATCCGATGCCTTTATTTGGTAAAAAGAGCGCAGTTCTTGACGGAATTGACTTGCGTTCGTTTGCCCAACCTCAAATTGATTAAATACTTCATTCTGTGAATTGAGTGAAAACACTATGTCATCGGGTGTAGTTGATAATGCGGTAAGTGCTGAGCGGGTTCTTTCGTGACTAATATCATATAATACTCCCCCAAGATCAAAGATTATAGTATTTATGTCCATATTACAGTGGCTTGAATTGCTCAAACGCTTGGTGACACGAATTACAATAATGGATAGACCTACATAATGTAGGTCCAAAAGGAGATTGAACAGTTGTCTCGGTACTTCCACAATACGGACATACTATATTCTCTAAAATATCAAGTTCAAATGCCAGTTCATATCGAGGAGGTGGAGCCAGTCCATGTTTTTTGAGTGCCAGTAATCCTTTTTCGGTAATGCGATTGGAATCCCACGGAATATCAAAATTAACAATAACCTCTACATCACCGTATTCCTCAAGACGCTTCTGAACATCTTCCTTCATTACAGTAATTGCAGGACACCCTACAAATGTCGGGGTCATTTGCACTTTAATATGCCCATCAATGACCTCGACATTAGTAATAACTCCTAAATCAACAACGGAAATCCCCGGAATTTCAGGATCTTTCACATCGTGAAGAGCAGTTACGATTTTATCTGCGGTTACCATACTGCTTGTGGATCGGTATCAATAACTTCAGTCATTTCATCCAGCATCGGCTCCAGATATTCTGTATGTGAGCCGTGACGTCCTCCATAGGACGGTTTCACAGTTTCTATTTGAGGCATAACGAGAGTTGCTTTTTCGAGAGTAATTGAGATTGCTTCTATCCATCTTTTTTGCAATTCAGTTTCACCGCCAAAAATTCCTTCACCAATCAATTCAATCTCATACTCAGACTGCTCAAATATTCCGAGCGCAAGCGGGAATGCAAAATCTAAGACAGTCTGCATCTTTGAGTGGCTTTCTTCATTTCCCTTTGCTCCAAGCTGTGTTATCCACGTATTAGCATGAAATACATGGTATTTGATTTCACCGCGAACTTTCCGAGCCAGTTGTGATAGAGGAAGAAATGACGATTCTTCCAGCATTTGATAACGAATCATTTCTGATGTATCAAACAAGAAATGGCGCATTAAGCTAAAGTCATACCCTCCGATAGGATATTCCACCAAATGGCAACACTTCATCTGCGAAGCATTTCGCATGAATGCTGCAGTGTCGGGTTCGGGCTCTCCAAGCATATTGAGCATTTGAAACAGTGCCAGCGAATGACCTATTTTATCTTGAGCAATAGAAGAAAAGGCGATATCTTCTTCGAGTATCGGACCCAATCCTGTCCATTCGGAATTGCGATGACCGATAATAAGCGCATCATCTGCCATCCGATAGAGTAAATTTTTAAGTGGAGCGTTCATAATAGATACTGTATATTAGAAATCAGGATTGCTGTTCACGTTTGAAAGATTCAATTTTTTCGCGGGTATTAGCATACGCCGTTACTTCACGATATGGTTTATCGGTTGCTGTCTCGAATATATCTGAATCAGACGTATCAAGTGCAATAATATCGTCAGTACTTACCACCCACAAGCTGACCGACTGCCCTCTACGACCGTACTGTTCTTTCGCAAAAGCAATTGCCAGTTCAGGTGTTGGTGCATGAACTGAACCTACATGAAGATGTCGTGCTCCGGTTTTTGGTTGATGAAATACTTCAAATGTTTTGAACTGATCAAGTTCCTCTTTTGGAACGAAAGAAGTTTCAGGATTTTCGGGCAGGGCTGCACGATTTACACGAGGGTCGAGCGAAGTAATAATCTGCATTGTTTGGCTCTTGATTAAAATAAAAAGAGAGGGGAACATTGTATTTCTACTACAAAAATACGACTATTTGAGGAATACCCCTACTGACAAAAGTCATTGTATTTGTTAGAATGCCTTTTTTAGCAGATAATAATTATGAATAGTGGTATATCTCCAACCAATCTCGAATGTAAGTCAAATCCATCCCCCACTCTGTTGCTTAGAGTACGTATACTGTCAGTTTTTTTTAAGAAGATAGCTAGAACCCTTAAATCCGCAAACACTATTTTCATCCATTTTTCTACCATTCGATACCTACAAAATCCTACTGAGTGGGTAAGAAATTAGTTCGGTGTAATCTCCCGATAATTCCCTAATTTTGAATGTACATGGTTCTTTAGATTTCTTTACTTGGCAGTATGTTTTACTTACAATTTCTTCTTTTACGATGAAATTTCCTTGGTTCAAACAGGTTGGAGTTGTATTTGTCCCCACATCAATTATTGGCTGGTTGATTCTGGGAGGTTCGTTAGTCCTATCAATATATCTATATGGTAATGTTGCCGCTCGTTCTCATTCTGTGAGTGATACTCTAATGAGTTTTGTTGCATACCTTTTTATTGGATTGGTAGTTTATACTTCTATTGCATATTTTTCGAGCAGATCATCGTTAAAATAATGTTCAGTTTTTCAAAGGAATATAAATGAAACTACGGGCTATAGTTACCGGTGTGACCGGAATGGTCGGTGAAGGTGTACTGCATGAATGCCTCCTTGATTCGAGAGTTGAACAAGTGTTGGTCATAACCCGCAGGTCAAGCGGTATACAACACCCAAAACTTAAAGAAATACTAATCAGTGACTTTATGGATATTTCTTCTATCAAAGATAGTTTACAACCGTACAATGCGTGTTTTTTCTGTTTGGGTGTATCTTCAATCGGAGTAAAGGAAGAGGAATATACTCGATTAACGTATGATTTGACGATGAACTTTGCTGAACCCCTTGCGCAATTAAACCCCGATATGACCTTTTGTTATGTTTCAGGTGCAGGCACAGACAGCACTGAAAAAGGAAAAAGTATGTGGGCTCGTGTAAAAGGTAAAACAGAAAATCATCTTTTTAAACTTCCATTTAAAAGAGTATTTGCATTTCGTCCGGGATATATCCGCCCTACAGACGGACTCAAAAACAGTCTGAGATTCTACAAGGGTTATTCGTTTATATATCCGCTTCTCCATATATTGTTCCCAAATTATGTGTCTACTCTCGCAGACATTGGAACTTCAATGATACATTGCGCATTAAAAGGATACGAGAAATCTATTTTGGAAGTGAATGATATTAATGTAATTGCAAAAATGTGATTTTACTTTAACTGTTGTATTCATCTAATTGACATTATTTATAGTTACAAATAAATTGTAACAAATTCAACTTACTCTAACTATCAACCATATCATATTAACAATTATGAAAATTAGATTCAAATGAAAACCTATATCTCTATGCTTCGCGGTATAAATGTAAGCGGACAAAAGCTAATAAAGATGGATGCTCTTCGAGCTTTAATCGAAAGTTTAGGATATATCAATGTGACGACGTATATCCAAAGCGGAAATATTATTTTTCAAAGCGAACATTTAAATCCTGATTCAATTGCTCAGACAATTAAATCTGGAATCGCTGACCGCTTCGGGTTTGATGTTCAGGTATTGGTTATTGATATAGATTATATACGGTTTGTTATTGCAAGCAATCCATTTGTTAATGTCATGACCGAAGATACCTCGTCTTATTACGTTACATTTTTAGCCGAGCAACCTTCAGAAACTCTTGTTGAAAAAGTCAAATTGGGAAATTATGGAGTTGATGAGTTTGTTGTTTCCGATAAAGTGGTTTATCTCTGCTGCCCGAAAGGATACGGTAATTCTAAATTATCGAACACTTTTTTTGAAAACAAACTAAAAGTAGCTGCTACAACACGCAACTGGAGAACCGTTAATGAACTTCTGTCCATTGCTTTACAATGTGAATCCTGATTTTACTTTCAACTACCAATGATCTTCTTACAAGAGCAAGCAGAAATTCTGATTGAACGAATAATTACAGTACTCTTGACGTCGTCTCTATCCCCTTCAACTATTACTCGGTTACGTACTGAGTTCCCTGAGATTACACATGATGATTTCCGTGAAGCAATTGATATTGCCGGCGGTACTCTCCATGCCCGTCAATCGGGTAAGTTCTCTGATACATTTTCAGATTGGCTCTTTACCAAACAAACATTTGAGCAATCCACCTCAGATATAATTGCCAAACACCATGCGTCTCGTTTCTCTTCAGCTCATTCCGTACTGGAGATTTGCACCGGTTCAGGAATTGATACGACAGCATTCTCAGCTGCTGGTAAAACAATAACTACTATCGAAGCAAATCATACTATTGCCTTGCTTGCTAAGCGAAATTTCAAGCACAATAGAGTTCAATCGGCAACACTTTTGGAGGGTATAGCTGAAAACATTCTCATACCGGATTTTGATTTTAAATCTTATGACGGACTTTGGGCAGACCCCTCTCGACGCCAAGCAGACGGAAAGCGCATGAGCACCAGAGGAGATGAATACGAGCCCGATTTGGAATGGATAATGAGCATCCCTATTGAAGGAGTTTCAGGGATAAAAATTTCACCTGCACTAACAATGGAACATTTACCTGATGGGTGGGTCCGAGAATGGATTGGCTACAAAAGTGAATGCCGTGAGCAGATTCTATGGAGGAATGTTGATTTCGAGGATGGATTGGTCACCCTCGTAGATAAACAGATTTCATGGCAGCCGACAGCAAAAAACAGTATTTCACCTTTAGATATTATCCACCATCTCGATACTGCCCAGTTTCTTGTCGAGCCGCACTCATGTTTAATTCGGTGTGGATACTTAGCGGAATTTTATCATAATTTAGGTATTGGACTGTTCGATCATAGGATTGGATATGGAATCGCAAGCAGAATGCCGGATGTTTCCTCGTTTCTTTCCGTATTCGAGGTTATCGAATATTTTCCTTTCAATTATAAGCATTTACAGAAAAGAATTTCTGAACTGAATTGGAACAAAGAAACTGAAATAAAAAAACGTGGCTTCCCTGAATTACCGGATGAAGTACGAAAGAAATTACGGTTTGCTCTAAGTGACAAAAAAGGTGTTATTATCTTATCACAGAAAGAAAAACAAAAATTGGTGTTTTTAGCGAAAAGAATAAGGTATAATCAATAAGCAGAAGCACCGGTATCTTATTCAATCACAAAATCCCTGACGATTGGTGTAGTTCCGGCAAGCAGAACGCAGTAATACATCCCTTTAGATAGTGCAGAACTATCATACTCAAAATCTTTCTTTCCTGAAAATAACAGTTGGGTCATATCGGCAACAACTCTCCCTCGCTCGTCGTAAACAATAAGCGAAGTACAATGCACTGCACCTTCGATATGAATTGAAAGCGGGGTTTTATGAATGGTATTTGCTTTAAGAGTCATCGTAGGTAATTGCCCCTTATCGTACAATCGCTGTTTCCCGTTAATTTCTATAATACCTGACACTTGCACACTTGTTCTGGGTAAAGTTCCGGTAACAATACCAAGCAGAGAGTCAGATTTGTTTTTCCATTCCAATCGGTCAATAACTACATCTGTAAATGGTGCATTACCTAATCCAACCGTAAACTGAAAAGATATAAGTGTATCACCCACTTTTATTCCATTAGTTGCCCTTTGTAACGAGAGAACAGCTACAGAATCTCCAACCATAGTCAAGGAATCGGTAAATGGATATTCTACACCTAAAACTGATGAATTGTACCGAACCAGGCAGCGAACTGAACGAATGGAATCAGTGTTTCTTCCGTCAATTTCACTCAAAATGACAGGTAAAGATATTTTATCACCAATTTTTGCAGTTATAGAATTTGGCAATGAAATCTTTGCTCTTGTATCTGTTGCGACACCTCTTCCATACAATCGTAGAGTAAAACTTTCCGGCTCTAATGGATTCCCAGAAATCTGAATAAATGCAGATTTTGAACCAGCTGATCGAGGTGTAAATCTATAGTACACTTTAATACCATCGTTAGAATGGATAATAGTATCATCATCTATTCTAATTCTACTGAAATCACTTTTATCATTACCTTGTATTATATTGATTTTTGGAGTTCCGCTTATATTTCCAATGTTTTTGATTACAAAGAAACTGTCTCTGCTTGAACCAATATTAGTAGGTTTGAACTCAATATTTTCATACTGCGGTTTAAATATTGCTCCAAAAACTTCTCCACTAAGTCTTACAGTCATTTCGTTATCTTCGTCTTTAATCAGTAAAGTCACCCCTTCAACCTTTCCAAGTGATTTAGGAGTGAATTTTATGGTTATTGGACTTGAATCATTCGGTGCAAGATTAACATTCTGGGGGGTAGCAGGGTCTATAGTGAAATTTGTATTTGCATCCCCAATAATCTGCATTTTCCCTACTTTACCGGTATCTGTACCGGTATTTGTGATATATATAGTACGTGAAACTGTTGAATCAATTAACGTATTTCCAAACGAAATTGAATCTTGAAGTTCGAATTGAGGTGTAACTGCCTGCCCTATAAGAACAGTTCTAATTGTTTTACTTCCACAAATAATTATTGCTGTATCAGTTTTAACACCTGTGGATTTTGGATTAAAAATAACAGAAATTTCTATTGGAGATTCCGGAGACAGAAGCAGTTTTCCAGGAATAGGAACCAATTCAAAATTACTTTCACCGGATAGGGACGCAAAATATGAATAGAATACAGTATCAATATCATCTCCATAATTAGCTAATCGTATTATGTCTGTTCTTGTTACTCCGAGGGGGGTGTCGCCATACTCAAATTGGGCGGGAGATAACTGAGTAACAACCGGATACACACCTAATCCAAATATAGGGTATTCGATAGAACCGGACTGGGTATGTGCAACAATTGTATCAAATACCTGACTGCGGACTGACGGTAAAAATGTAAAATTACATTCAATACTGTCATTAGGTTTAATTATTGAATCATTAGGGAAATTTACAGGTATTAGAGTAAAGGTTGTATTTCTTTTAAGTTGAATTATGCTTACTTTCCCGTTTGCTTTACCGGTGTTCTTAAGTACAACGGTTCCTGTCTGACTTTTCCCCAACCGTACATTTCCAAGATTGCTATAATCGGTAGTCCAATTAAAATGAGGAGCAATCCCTTCACCTTTCAATGTACATCTACCATTCTCATTTTCTCCTTCTACAATAAAACTAGTTATGAATTCACCTTCTGTTGCCGGCTTAAATACAATGAATATCTCAATACTTTCTCCGACTTTTAGAATAGTATCCACAGGTAATTGATCATTCAGATAGTTAAATGCTGAATTATTATCGAATTGCAAGAATCTTATTTTTCCTAATGCAGTACCTTTATTTGTTATTACCACTTTTTTAACAACTGAAGAATCAATTTCACTTTTACCAAAAGTAACAACATCGGGAACCATCGAAAATGTTGGGGATATACCGTCACCTATTAATTTCACCTCAAAAGCTCCCATTTTTCCAAATTCTAAGGGTAATATGGAACTGTCGAGTTTGGGAGTAGTAGGGATAAAATTGGCGTATATAACAGTTGATTCTAATGGATTCAAAGTAAACACTGTAGATGAATGCTTCAATGTAAACGGCATTTTAAGTGTAGATGGGATTTTGAATTGAATTGGGCGAGATGTTCTGTTTCTTACAACAATGCTGTCCTTTTTTCCGGAAGTATTAATGAGAACTTTACCAAAGTCAATAGTAGAAGGATAAATGCTTGGAGAGTGAATCGGTAAATCCTGACTGCAAAAGAAACCGTCAAATCCACCTCTATTGCTGGGTGTGAATGAGCTTCCTCCCCCCATTGGCTGAAAATCGTTCGACAATGTAAATCCTGCACAATAAATGTGATCTTGAAAAACAGCTATAGCACGAGCAAAATCCGGACTGCTGCCGCCTAGATATGTAACATAATTCAATAATTCATCTTTTGGATTCACCATTACCCAAAAGCAATCAGACCTGGTTACATCAAAAGGACGGGGAAAATCAGCATCTTTTGGAATTGGAGGAGTAGATATCTCTCCTTTCGTATTACCAAAAACATAAATTTGACCATAATTATCAACAGTTACGTCAAACAGTTCTTCATCTTTTGGACCACCGATATATGTGCTGAACACTAACGAATCTGATTTTTCAAACTGTGCGATAAATCCATCATTATTGCCTATCAGTGAGGTGGCAAGCGATTGCTTTGTATAAGGAAGTTCATTGGAATTAGTTGTACCGCAAACAGTAATTTTACCAAGTGTATCAGAAGTAATACTACTTATTATATCGTCTCCTTTGCCACCAAAATAACGAAAAGAAGTAATTTCTCCTGATTCCTTGTTAACAGTAGAGATGAAACCATCGTTACCTCCACTCCATTCATTGCTGCTGCCGATAATATCCGGGCTATTTGTATAACCGACTATGACAAGTTTGTCGCCATTGACAGCAAGTGATGTAGCAATATCAGTGTTTGATCCGCCTATATACCCGGAATGGAGGATTTGTTTACGGGGGATATTTATCCCCTGATAAAACGCATCTTCCTCTCGATTTGAAGAATTTTTACTGAAAGGTAAGGTATTTTTATCGTTCGTACTACCTACTACAAAGATTGATTCAAATTCTTCATCATAGGTAATTTCAGTGATTTTTTCTACGCTTTCTTTTCCAATATAAGTACAAAACTCTAAAGTACTTCCTTCGTTCGTAAACTGAGCAATGAAACCTGATGAAGCACCATCTTCACCTAAGACTGAATCTAAAGCATTTGAAGTAAGTGGAAACCCACCTGATTTTGTAGAATTAGTCGTTCCGCCTACATAGACTGAGCCCGATTTATCCAGAACAAGTGAAACTAAATCATCAGTTTGATTTCCACCTATGATACAATAGTACACTAATTTATCACCATCAGCAGTAAATTTTGCAACAAAACCGTCAACCGGACCGACACCTGAATTATTGTTAGGGTACTTCGTTGCACCTGTTGGTAAATCGCTTGGTATATTGGTAACTCCTGCAACATATATATTCCCAAGTACGTCTAGTTTCATGTCATTAATCTTATCCATCCCCAAACCGCCAAAGAAAGACCCCATAATAACAGGATCTACAATGAGAGGATGAGAATCGTCATACTCACCCAGACTGAATCCAACTGTTTGCTCATCATCAGAATTATGTATAATCGAAAATTTGCACGGAATAATTTTTTTGCAATTATCAAACATTTGGTAAGCAAGTAGCCCTTGATGTCTCTGAGATTCTTTCGTTTCGGAATCGAAGCAAAGTTCACCACTTGGATTTACTGAAATCCCCTTCATTCCTCGAAACGTAATAAACGCGTTACTTGGCTTAGCACCTGATTTTACGATGAAATCATATCGTGGCTGACCGTCATCAAAATACCAGCGCATATCAATACCATCGGATACCTCCGATAGAAGTATACTTCCAAATCTCCTAACTCCCACTGTAGGAGTTGCTCGGTTGAAATAGTTTAATTGACCAGAGAGAATATCTGCGGGTTTTGCAGCAAGAACTTTTGCAGAACCAATTTCCATAGAAATTGGTGGATTAATTTCTGAATGAAAATCTTGGATAATCTTGGTTTTGGTAATCCAAATATCGCACGTAGGTGTTAAGGCGACATATTGTACTTCCGATGAGAATTGCCCCTTATTTTCTACAAAACATGGCTGATTCAGTGCAGGAATATTGCCTGAGAACACGAGTACAGGGACTAATACTATTATCCCCATCACTGTGAAAACAAACCGTCTCACTGAACTAAAAGAATAGCCCGATTGTATTGAAAACAAGGTATTTACTAATCTCATAAAAAGCCCCTTAGCCAAACCCATGATCATTTGGGACAAATAGAAACTCAAAAACTACTGAATTGGAATCGGTCGCCGTCTTTGCTCAATATGTTTTTTTGCAATTGCAGCTGCTGCTGCAAGTGAACTGTATAATTTAACCGGAATTTGATCCTGCCAATATTCTGCTACGAAATGAGTCGAATACTTTCCTGAGCGAAATGCAATAGAATCCACTACAAACCGGCAAAAAGGAATAGTAGTCCGCAGCCCGCTCAAGCGATAATCTTCTAAAGCAAAAAGCGTTTTTTCTATTGCTTCGTCTCGAGTATTACCATAGCAAATTAGCTTTGCAATCATCGAATCGTAATTAACAGTCACTTCATACCCAACATAAAGCGCAGAATCATTGCGAATTCCCGCACCTTGAGGTAAACGTACATAATCCACTACACCTGTCTCCGGCAAGAATTCGCTATATACATCCTCAGCACAAATTCTGCATTCAATTGCGTGCCCCTTGGCAACAATATCTTGCTGCTTTAATTCAAGTGGATAGCCATATGCAATTCGAAGCTGCTGCTCTACCAAATCAACACCAGAAACCATTTCGGTAATAGGATGCTCCACTTGCAACCGTGTATTCACTTCCATAAAATAAAAGTTGCCCGAAACATCTAATAAAAATTCAAGTGTTCCTGCGTTTGTATAGCCGGAAGTTGCTACCAGCCGAGCCGCTGCTGCTCCCATTCTCTCGCGAATGTCTGCCGTAACAGCCATTGAGGGAGATTCTTCCACAACCTTTTGATGACGTCGTTGAATCGAACATTCACGCTCAGGGAAATAGAGAATATTCCCTTGCGTATCGGCTAAAATTTGAATTTCAATATGACGCGGATTAACAATAAATTTCTCAATAAATACTCGGTCATCGCCAAAAGATGTAAGTGCTTCACCTTGTGCTGAACGAAGACCTGCAGCAAGTTCTTCCTGCTTCTCAACCAATCGCATACCCTTTCCTCCTCCTCCGGCAGCAGCTTTGAGCAAGACCGGGTAGCCGATTTCTGCAGCAATTCTTTCGACTTCTGCAAGTTCCGTTATAGCTCCGTTTGAGCCGGGAGAAATCGGAACTCCAGCTTTAATAGCAATTTCACGAGCGGCTGTTTTGTCGCCCAAAGCATGAATTGCCTCAGGACTTGGACCAATAAAAACCATATTGGCATCCTTGACAGCATGAGCAAAGTGTGCATTTTCGGATAAAAAACCATATCCGGGATGAATTGCTTGAGCACCTGTTTCACGGGCAGCAGCAATTACTTTGTCAATCACCAAATAGCTTTCGCGGGGTGTAACCCCACCAATATTAACAGCTTCGTCAGCTTCTTTCACGTGCAATGATGCTGTGTCCGGCTCTGAATAAATAGCAACTGTTTTAATTCCCATTTTCTTGCAGGTGCGAATGATTCGCAGTGCAATTTCTCCACGATTTGCTATGAGTATTTTTGAAAACATTATGTTCTTGTTCCTTCGCGTACGTATGCCTAATAAGAAGTAGAATTGAGAAATAAAGTTACCTACATACCAACTATCACGCAATTTACAAATTTTCAGCCACTCAATTTGCATCATAAATACACTAACTATCAATAAGACCATAATGAATACCATAACCATACAAAGAATACCTGCATTACCTTCGATGTAATCCTATTGTAACAGTTTAGAGAAGATGAGAACAGAATAAATTAAAGTAATCTAATATCTGCCATTCTGAATGCGACTTCGACTGAAGAATCTGTGCAATGCTCAACAAAAACATGACGGAACAGCATACGATGATTCTGCACTGTGCTCTGAATTACCGGGCAAATATTTTGATTTAATTTTGTAACTGTACTTAATTCTCATAGAAATTACCCTTTCCATTTGAAAATCGCCCGCAAGCGTCGTAAATTGCATACATCAATCTGTTATTTCATAATCCTGAAAGCATATAAGCAATGGCAGTCGTTACCAAACCTTCACAATCTTCACGATCACAATCCTCACAACAAGTAACAATTAAAGATATTTCCACGTGGATAGTTTTGCTCCTCTTTGCAATAACCACCGCAATTTTCTTTCGAGATATTCTCTTTGGCAACAAATTTTTCTGGGATGACATTGCCGAATATTATTATCCGTTCACAGTTTTTGCTGCTCGACAATTAGCACAATTCCAACTACCATTTTGGAATCCATACACGTTCTCAGGAATGCCATATTTAGCCGATTTTCAGGCGCAAACATTCTACCCGCCTCATACAATGATGGCACTCTTCCTAAAGGGTAACGGAATGTTACCCGCTAAACTTGTTGAGATGATAATCATTGCTCACTTTATTCTTGCGCAATATGCCATGTATGCCTATGCTCGTTCACGTTCCATATCGAGTTACGGCTCGCTCATAGCGGCTATTTCGTATGGTTTCTGCGGGTCGCTTGCGGTGCGGATTATCCACCCGATGGTCGTGTATCACCTGGCATTATTCCCTCTTATCCTTCTTAATTTTCATAATGGAATAGTTGAAAAGAAAATCAAGAATACGATTTATGCTGGACTTCTACTGGCACTTGCAATGATTTCGGGTCACCCGCAAACTACGTCATACGTGGTATTGTTCCTAGCCGCTTATGCCCTTTGGAACGGCATAGCAATGATACGTTCCAAGGAACTTACAGGTGGAGCTATAGGAGGATTTGCCCTTCGAGCATTTCTTCCCGTTATTATCGCCGGTGGGATTACTGCCATTCAATTCCTTCCCGCACAAGAGCTTGCCTCCCTCTCAGAACGCACTAAAATAACCTACGAAAAGACTCCCGAAAATTCAAAACTCTACGCCTCAGACGGCTCGATGCGACTTGGACAAATTTATTCTTCGGTCGTAGCGAATATTTATGGCAGAGTTTCTCAAACTGATGCAAAAGCAAATAACTTCTACTTACCGAATGTGGATGAAAGCGGTTCAGACCAACATTATTATTGGGATACAGCTTTCTATTTTGGTCTCGCAGCATTATGTTTGGGTATTTTTGGACTCAGCTTGAATTGGCGCAACCGTTTTGGTGGATTTATGCTTACTGCGATAGTCTTTGCAATTTTTTACGGACTGGGTGCAAACGGTTTTTTGCATCGTCTTATGTTCTCTATTCCTGTTCTGGGGTCATTTCGTAATCCTGGACGTATAATGTTTTACGTTGGTTTTGGGATGTGTCTTTTTGCAGGAATCGGATTTGACTCATTATGGGAATCAACTAAGAATTCCAAAACTCAGATGCGACTTTTGATTTCTTGTGCAATTCCGATTTTAATTGCTCTTTTGGCAACATCAGGAATTCTCCAAGGATTTATTGATACCCCCGAAGAAGCAATTTCCTCTACTAAACAAGAAGGAATGACTGCGCTCATGCTTGCTCTCGGATCGGGAGCCGTTGCATTTATGGCTTATCGTAAAATTCTAACGCCGGCTGTAACAGGTGGTATCTTGGTTATAGTATGTGCCATTGACCTCAACATCGCATACTCCTCATTTAGCGGGAGCAAAGAAAACCCTGCTGAAAAATTTACTCTAACCACTGAAATGAAAGAGCAATTTTCAATTAAACCACCTAATGATATTTTTAGAGTGGAAATGCGTCACAAACGCGGCTCAGCAATGCAGCGCAATCAGGGAGTATTAGATAATATAATGCTTTTTGAAGGATACAACCCGATACTTTTGCAACGTAGGTCTCCCCCTGCTGAGAATGGTGATCTTGTAGAAGACTTACTCGGAATCCGTTATAAATTGGATGTTGATACTGCTCGCCAACAACTCGCTTTCGTAGAACGTCCAACGTACTTCAAACGTGCGTGGATGGTATATCAACCGATTGTAACCTCTGATGAAAACGTAGAAAAAACTATGCAAGCGGGTGGTATTAATTACAGAAACCAAGTGGTAATAGAGCGTTCACCTACCCTATCCATGGGTAATCTTCCTTCGGATTCTGTGCGTCATTCGGTGCAATGTTTGAAATATACAAATAATGAATTCACCTATAAAGTGACTACAGATAAAGCAGGTATCCTCTGTTTAAGCGAGATATGGTATCCGGCGTGGAAAGCACAGATTAACGGTGCACCTACAGAAATTCTACGTGTAAATTATAGTTTGCGCGGTGTGGAAATTCCGGCAGGAGAGCATACTATTATGATGAAATATGATTCGGATACATTCAAAACGGGTATGTGGGTTTCACTTGCATCACTACTTGCTTCCATCGGAGCTATTACTTTTTTACGTTTGAAAGAAAAGTAATAGTTTAAGAAGATAAGTAAGTACTGGGACAGATTAAATTGCTAAATTTAGTTCAGTCATTCTGAG
>CAZGNO010000069.1:0-19071 GCA_964527785.1 uncultured Chitinophagaceae bacterium | reverse complement strand
ACGGATGTGCATACGGAGATTCTTCGTTGCACTCAGAATGACGGGCAATGTAAGAAATGTCATTTACAGCGTAGTCGAAGCACCAGATACTTGCCAATTTGTTTTTAATCTTTGGGCGGATAAGTCTTTACGGACGTGGAAACTCTCCTCCACAATAGCCCTTCTTCTACACTCGATGCTTCCAAATCTAATTTGAATTCACCTTTAAAACGATAATGATTACCACCCGAAGGGTCTTTGAATTGCGGGAAAACTAACCGCGTAAATATTCCCTGTTTCATCACTTTGTCGAAGTAAGGTTGTCTTTTTTCGGGCAGACTGTCCACCTCTAGAATTTCACTTCCATCATCTGAAATTTGGTTGTTCATTTTCGCATTTGTGTAGAACTTTGGAAACCATATACTTTTCCCGTCTTCCATCGGATGCTTTACTTCACCTTTTTGATTCCCTTGATAATTATGCCCGAAGCAATTAGCGACAAGGTGTGAATATTTAAAAGTTACATCGTCGTTAATGCTGATTGATCCTTTGGTAATCATTTGTTCAGGAGTTGTTTCAGAGGGTTTACTCATAGTTCCTTAGTTCCTTTCTTCTAAATCTAAATATTCAGTAAACATGATTTTTATATCAAAATAATCAGAGAATGAAAAGCTCCGGAGGAGTGCGCTGTTTGCAGAGCGGAATAATGAATAACTCAAATAAGCTCCAATCGGAGCGGACTGTTTGACCTGTTATTAACCGTTTGCTACAAACAGATCGCCCTTACAGGGTTTTTGAAACGGAACCTACTTCCCGTACGACATCTTCTTCTCCAAACTCCGTGCAAACAGCGATGCAGGATAACTCATCATAAAGTAAATTGCTGCGGTAAGAAGCCCTAAGCCAATATAATCATAGCTTGTTGCTGAGAGATAGCCGTAAACTTTCGTGAGTTCAACCATCGTGATAACCGACACGAGTGACGAATCTTTAAAGAGAGCAATGAAGTCGTTGCTGACCGGTGGAAGAACGATTTTGAATGCCTGCGGAATGATGATTTTACGGAGGGACATCATGCGCGTCATGCCGAGAGCGAGAGCCGCTTCCATTTGCCCGTGGGGAATAGACTGGATACCAGCCCGATAGTTTTCAGCTTCATACGCAGAATAATTCAAGGCAAGTCCTGCAACTGCTGCCGTAAATGCATCAAGTTCAATACCGATATTCGGCAAGCCGTAGTATATCAAATAGAGTTGAATAAGAAGCGGGGTACCTCTAACAATCTCGACATACGTTCCGGCAAGAAATCGAATGGGAGCAGGGGAATAAAGCCGCAGGATCGCAATAAAGAGTCCTAAGCCAACAGCCAGAATCATTGCCACGACTGAGAGTTTTACAGTAACCCACGCACCTCCGAAAAGTAGCGGGAGGTATGTACCAAGTTGCTGCCATGTAGATTTTTTTGTGGAGCCGAACACGCTGTTTTCTTTATATTCTCCAATTCTCGACTGCGCGCGTGTCCATATATTCCATTTTTTGGCAATTCTGTCGGTAGTGCCTGTCGCCACCATATCTCTAATGATCTCATTCAACTTTTCGAGGAGTTCGGGGTCTTGCTTACGAACGCCTATTCCGTAAAACCCCTCGCCTGTCGGCTCGCCAACGAACTTAAGTTGTGGGTTGGGGCGTGCATAGTAAATTGCTATTGGCAAATCCAAAACAACAGCATCCAAGCGCGTATCTGCAAGGTCGCGGTATGGTTCGACAACACCCGGATAGACCTTGATATTCACTCCGCCCAGATCTTGCAGCATTGACATACCCTCGGAAGCAGATAGAGTGCCTACTGTTTTTTCACGGAGGTCAAACAATGTTCCGATACGGTTTTCTTCGGCACGGACCACTATTTGCTGCGAATACACATAATAGGGTTTGGTAAAACTGATTTCTTCAAGACGGTCATCGGTGATTTCCAGTCCGTTGAGAATAATGTCAAAATCTTTCCGGTTAAGTGCTGGAACGAGCGCATCCCATGCATTCTGCTTCATGACCGCTTTTACACCGAGGCGGCTGGCAATTTCATTTGCCATATCAATTTCGTAGCCGATTAATTCGTTTGGATTATCCGGGTTTACAAATACATACGGTGCGCCGCCTTCAGCATCGGCACCCCACGTGAAATAACCACGTTGCTTGATACTTTCGAGAGTGGAAGTTTCGAGCTGAGATTGAGCAGTTGCTATCCCTGAAAGTGGTAGCAGTATTCCTATGACAGCATAACAGAAGCGCAATTTCAGCCGGAGGATAGCCGAAAAGCAAAAACGGGAAGATACTCTGTAGAAAGGACTCATAGCCGGCACTATGGGATAGAAAATCAGGGTATTAATTATTACAGGTGCAAATATACGACAGAGGGGTTTCTTTAGGGCAATGAAAGATTAAATTTTAGGAAGGTGAAATGGTTTTTCTAAAAAATGCAGCAAAATACTCTGAGTAGCAAAATGCTAATTAATGCTAAAATTCATTTCAAGCCAGAACAGTGACGAATACTTTTTAATAGTCTTATTCTACCCCCGTATCTCCGCAACAGACCACCCGTCAGCTCTCAAATACTCTTGTGAAAGCCGCAAAATATCATCAGCAGTCACTGCCTCTACACGTTCAATTGTTGCAGCAATACTTTCGTGGAAGCCCTCTTCGAGTTCGCTTTTCCCCATTGTTTGCATTCGCGATGACATACTCTCGAGTGACATGATAATACTTGATTTTGACTGCTCTTGAGCGCGACTCAGTTCCTTCGGGCTTATTTTCGCTTCGCAGAGTTTGGTGAGCTCTTCATAAATCATTGCCTCGGTTTTGGCTACTTTCTTTTCGTCGGTTGCTGCATACAGCATTATTGCGCCGCAGTCACTCATCATTTGGATTGATGAATAGACAGAATACGCCAATCCTGACCTCTCGCGAATACGCTGGTAAAGTCGAGAGCTCATACCGTCACCGAGCAGGGTATTCAGTACTGAAAAACAGTACCGGTCTGCTGAGCGAACTCCGGGAATGCGTTTGCTGAGGAGCAAGTGACCTTGTTGAAATTGTTTATTTATAACTATTCGTTCGGGTGGGGGTATTTCTGGTGTAGTACGTTTTATTGGCTCGGCATTGGGAAGGTATGAAAAATACTGCATAGCAATTTTTACTGCAAGGGAGTGTTCGATATTCCCGCTAACGGCAATAATAATATTTGAGGTATTGTACCTATGAGTATGGAACGAACGAATAGCATCAGGAGTAATTGCTCCCACAGTTTCTACAGTCCCTGCAATGGGGTTTCCCAGCGGGTGATGTGCAAAAAGGGATTTCTCGCCGCAATCAAAAATAACTTCTTCGGGCTCGTCATCGTACGATTTAATTTCCTCGATAATAACTGTTCGTTCCTTCTCAATGTCAGCAGGGTGTAAAGCTGGTTGGAGTGTGATTTCCGCAAGCAATGAGAGCGTTTTGCGGAAATGTGGTTTCAATGCCCGAACATAAAAGCACGTTTGCTCTTTTGCAGTAAAGGCATTGGTATAAGCACCGAGCGACTCAAATTCGGCTGCGATACTGCGCGAACTTCTTTTGGCAGTACGCCGGAAAGCAAGATGCTCGATAAAGTGTGCAATGCCGACAGTATCAGGCGTTTCATCACGAGAACCAACATCTACCCAAACCCCGAGAGCAAACGATTCGACTGTCGGTACAAATTCAGAAAGAACACGTACTCCATTTGGAAGAACGGTTTTTTCAATGGTTGAAATATAATTGTTGGAAGTCGGTACGCGTGAGGGCATATGAGCGAGAAATCGTTGAATAGAGTGGGGTTTCTTTCCGTTGGTTTTGTATATTGCAGCCCCGTGCTTCTTTAGAATAGCGGGGCTGATATTCAAGATTTATTCGTCTATTTTAAAAGCTCGATTGTTATTGTCGTAGTAAGGAGCTGCTTTGCAGTCTGGGTTTGTTTCGTTTTTGCTTCGGACATTGTTGCATTTATCATTGTATTGATTTTGTTCTTCTTGTAAATAGTTGTTCCTGTAGAAAGGTCAATCAATGACTCGCCTTCACCGGATATAGCAGATTCATTCAGTTTGAATTTGACTGTTCCTTGCTCTACGTTTGGATTTACAACTACAGCGTTAAGCGTAGCTTTCACAAGAGCAGTTTTTCTGCCGCGAATACTTTTAACGGAAGCGATGGAATAACTAACTGAATTTCTGACTTTGAACACCCCCGAAAGCGCAGAAATATCCGAACGTGACCATGATTGGGAAGAATCTACCGTCCCGTTATCAGGGAACGTTTGATATTCATTTTGGAGTGGAACTTGAAATAGTTGATATTTCAATTGATCTAACAGTTGGTCTTTGTCTCCGGGAGGAACAGAATCTTTTTGCTTACCCAGAATTTTATTGAGAATCGGAGTAAGTCCGCTTATCTCTTCAATTTTACCTTTCGAGCTAACGAGCATCCTGACTTCTTCGCCTACAACTCCTGAATATTGGCGGAATTGTGGCACGCTGCGCTGGGCTGAATCTTGTGAGTTATAGACAGTTTCGATAGTGGCATTAGGCATGGCAGGGTTTGGATATGAGCTCTTGATTCGGATTGAGTCTACATGAATGGTCATATCAATTGTTCCGTCTTGCTTTGCTTCTTTAATGGTTTTTGTATAGAAATATGTGGTGGACATCATCGCTTTATTACCGTCTTGGTCTAGATTGTCAACCTGCGTGAGTTTGTAGCTGAATCGTTCATTCGGTTTTGCCGAATAATGAAGCGTACTTACTTTGCGTTCGGAAACAGGAACCTCAGTCGCCTGTGCCGTATCAGCAGGATGAATATTTTGCGAGCCGGACTGCGCAGCTGCTTGCTCAGGGTCTTTATTTGAATTATTACCGCAACCCGTCACTAACACAATAGCTACAGCACCACATAAATATATAAGTTGTTTTACCACTTGAATTGCCCTAAAAGAGTGCATGAAAGAGTTGTTTGTATGTTTTCCGTAAACTTTTCGAGTTTATACTTTGCTTCAATATCGGCAATATAGTTGAGTTCCTGTTTCTTAATTGTACCGCGAGGTGTTAAATCCAATCGAAGTGTTCCCGTGCCCTTACCTGAGAGCACTGTTCCCAAGCCGGGGATACCATACATTCTCGTTTCTTGTGGCAATACAGGGGAGAGTTTGGTAGAAGAACCGGAAATAACGATAATGTCTTTTGAGTGTGAAGCAACCTGTATCTTGGCACTATCGGTAAAGTTTAATCCGTCTAGACGAAGCCCGATATTTCGAGACCATACCGAATCTGCTTTGATTTGCATTTTACCGGCTATGAGTCCCTTGGAAACATCGGCAATCATTTTCAAATTCTCGTCGGACATAACATTGCCCCACAATATCTTGCTTAACGTATCGGTAGAATCACCTTCTGAAACAAATTGCTTGAGCCAATCCAAATCACCCGACTGACCGATTCCGCTTACTTTTGCAACTTCACCATACGATGAAATCAAGAATTGGAATTGGTGATTCATCATACCGAAGGTGGAAGTAAGATCCGGAAATTCAGTCTTGATAGTTGTTTTCTTGTTGTCTTGTGAATCATAGTGAAGTACACTCTTACCTTCGGTGAAGGTATATTTGAGTGAATCAATATTACATTGAAGTTTGGTAAACCCTTTCTCAGAGCCCACTGATGACATCGAAACGTAATAAGTAACATCCCGCTCGTAATTCTTTTCGATATTATCCCTATATACACGCTTTACTTTTGTTTTGTGGTTTATGGAATAACTGTGAACAATCCTGTCTTTCCAATCAACGTAAATTGAGTATTTCCTTACAGGGGTATTTGATGTGCCGGGTGCTATTGCTGTTTTGCCTGTTTCTTGAGCACTTGCAGCAAATGTACCGGCAATTAAAATCATTACCGGAATAAATTTCTTTATAGATTTTGCACAAAATCTGAACGCTGATAAAGCATCCATGCAGCTAAGGTCATTCCGTCCCATAGTTCACCTCTTTGAATATAATTGTTAATTTGACTTGTTGTTAGTGAAAGAATTTCAAATTCTTCGGAGTCTTCCGGCTCCGGTGCAACAAAAGTAAGATGTTCGGCAAAATATACATAACACATTTCATCAGTCAGACCGTTACAAGGTGCAAACTTCCCGATTAGCTCTAATACATCGGCAGTGCAACCTGCCTCTTCTCGTAATTCTATCCGAGCATTATCTTCGGGTAAGAGTTCTTTTTTGAGTCCGCCACAAGGAAATTCAATACTTTCGCTTTGCATTAAGTACCGATACTGTCTTACTGCCAAAAAAGTTCCATCTTCGCACCGAGGAATTACAATTGTAGAGCCGGGCGTGTGGACGTAATGATACTGGGCAATAGTATCCGACGGCAAGAAATACTCATCGCGCCTGTAGTCCCAATATGGGTTAACAAGTAGGGTTTCTGTGGAAATAGAGTTTAATTTTTTAAGCATATCGTCCGCCCCTGAAAAAGCGAAAGGACAAAAGATAAAATCAGAATTTCATCCTTCATCCCTCGCAAAGTCCTGTTCTAACTTATATACAATTATCTTCTGTTGGCAACGATTTCACTTTCGCTGAAAAAGAAAGCAATTTCGTTACGACCGTTTTCGGCAGAATCAGAACCGTGTACAGCATTCTCGCCTTTGGATGAAGCAAACATTTTACGTATAGTACCTTCTGCAGCTTCTGCAGGATCGGTTGCACCAATTAAAGTGCGATAATCGGCTACAGCGTTTTCTTTTTCGAGCGCAATCGGTACAATTGCTCCGCCGCTCATGAAGTCCACAAGTTCACCATAAAATCCGCGCTCTTTATGAACTGCATAGAATTCTCCGGCTTGCTCTTTTGAGATGTGTGTGAGTTTCATGCCTAGTACTTTGAAGCCGGCTTGAGTAATTGTAGCGATGATTTCACCGATAACATTTTTACGAACTGCATCAGGTTTGATAATAGCGAGTGTACGTTCAGTCATTGTTTCTTTATTCCTAAATAATTAAAAGATGTCAAAATTAAATATTACTGTTAAAAATACTACGTTAAGAGGAAAATAAATTTACATATTAGCAACCCTGTCATTCTGAACGTAGTGAAGAATCTCCGCTTGCTGTTCCGTCTGCTTTATAGTGCATTGCTGAGATTCTTCGGTCTAGAATCCCTCAGAATGACAATCTGTTGATATGTAAATTTATGTTCTCCTACTTACTTTTTGGTCGTTTTCTTTGAAGAAGTAGTTTTAGTTGCCTCTTTTGCAGGCGCAGATTTCGTCGCTTCTTTTGAAGAAGTAGTTTTAGTTGCTTCTTTCACGGGAGTAGCTTTTGTAATTTCTTTCACAACAGGAGCAGCAGCTTTCGCTGGTGCAGGTTTAGCCGCTTGAATTTCCTTAACAACCGGAGCCGGTTTCGGCGCAGGCGCAACGCTCACAACTGTTGGGGTTACTTTTGCAGCAGTAATCGGCGCTACAGTTTTTACAGGTGCAGATTTTGGAGCAGGCACAACTTTGGCAGCCGGACGAGCAGTTGATGCGGTCGCCTTAGGTTTGTCAAGTCCCATTGCCTTTGCAACGGTTATTCCCAAATCGGCAGGGGAGTCAGCAATATGAATACCGGCTAATCTCATTGCAGCTACCTTTTCGGCGGCAGTACCTTTGCCACCCGAAATAATTGCTCCGGCATGACCCATTCTACGCCCAGGAGGTGCGGTGCGTCCGGCGATAAACCCTACAACAGGTTTGCTTACGTTCTCGGCAATATAGGCAGCAGCTTCTTCTTCTGCAGAGCCGCCGATTTCGCCAATCATAATGATTGCTTTGGTCGCAGGATCTTCATTGAAAAGTTTGATTGCATCAATAAACTTTGTTCCAACGATCGGGTCACCGCCGATACCAATACAGGTTGATTGTCCCAAACCGACATCTGTTAATTGTTTCACAGCTTCGTAGGTCAGAGTTCCACTGCGTGAAACCAATCCAACTGAACCTTTAGCGTGAATGAAACCGGGCATTATACCCAATTTGCATTCGTCAGGAGTAATAATACCGGGGCAGTTAGGACCGATAAGACGTGAATTTGAGCCGGAAAGAGCAGCATTAACCGTTATCATGTCCTTTACAGGAATTCCTTCGGTTATACAGACAATGAGCGGGATTTCCGCACTGATTGCCTCCAGAACTGCATCGGCTGCCATAGCTGCAGGAACGAAAATTATTGTTGCATTCGCTTTGGTTGCAGTTTTTGCATCCGCTACTGTGTTAAACACGGGAACAGGACGTGTAAATTGATCGTCGCCTTTACCTGAATACATCATGCCCGCTTTACCCGGAGTAACACCGCCAACAACATTTGTACCGTAAGCCAGCATTTGGGAAGTGTGATATGTGCCTTCTGAGCCGGTAATTCCCTGCACCAAGACTCTTGTGTCTTTATTAACTAAAACGCTCACGTTTATAGTTCCTTGATTGTGAACAAATATTCTGATTCAATAGTTTTTTTATATCTAGGTTGAAGTCTGACTTTTGAAGCAAATATGTAATGAAAAATCAATGCAAAAAATGCTCTGTTTTGGATATTTGCATACAAAAGCAGAGCAAAATTACGAATTTTTTTTGAGAAAGAACGTAAAAAGCACGAAATACAACGGACTTGCACTAAAGAACAAATAAACAACATAAGAGTATGACTGCGAGAATATCGGTTTTCCTCATAGTATCACTACAGCATGAAAAATAATATTGTTCAGCGATTGTCAAAAGATTTTACAGTAAAAGTTTGTTGAAAATTAGCGTAATTTGCGCTGTTATTTCTTTTGTCAGTTTGGAGTAATAAGGGGTAACTCTATCAAATTTGTACTTGCGCAATTGTAGAATTACACTAAATCAACTGTATGGTATATTTCTTTTCTGATGTACATTTAGGTCTTGGTAGTCGTGAGAACGAGCGAAGCAGAGAACAGCTACTGCTCCGTTTCTTTGAAGCGATTGCTCCTGATTGCGAGCGCTTGGTTATCGTCGGTGACTTGTTCGATTATTGGTTTGAGTATTCTACTGTAACTCCAAAATATTATTTTCGCATATTGGCTGCGCTGGCGAGTTTTCGTGAGCGGGGTGTATCAATTGATTATTTGATGGGCAATCATGATTTCGGTCATCAGGATTTCTTTGAAAAGGAGTTAGATATTCCTATTCATCATACTGATATTTCTCTTACACTCGGTGACAAGAAATTTTACATAGCACATGGCGACGGCAAGGCATACAACGATACAGGGTATCTGATTCTCAGAGCAATTCTTCGAAATAAAATCTCAATTAAATTATTCCAATGGATACATCCTGATATTGGTATTTGGCTTGCTTCAGGTTCGTCTCATGCCAGCCGCACTTATACCGATGAAAAGAATTATAGCAAGCGTGACGGATTGCAAGATTTTGCAGAAAAGAAAATCAGTGAAGGTTATGATTACGTGATAATGGGGCATCGTCATCATGCGATGGTTAAGGATTTTGAAGGAGGAACATATATTAATCTTGGGCACTGGCTTACACTACCGGCAACGTTTGCTAGGTTTGACGGTGAAAAAATAGAATTGCTGACAACAGCTGATATAGGTCTGACTTAATGACCCTCAATATCCCGACACAGATAAAATTTTTGTACCATACTTCCACCTTGTAGCGACTGCCCAAAAAATTTGTAGTTTTGTAAGGGCTTTTCATTTATAATACAATACACTCGATATTATTTTTCAAATTTCAAGGAAACGCGCATGAAAACAATCGGCATTTTATTTGGGATGGAATCAACATTCCCTCCTGCGCTTGTCGAGCGCATCAACAGCATGGGCATTGATGGAATTTCGGCTGAATTTGTAAAGGTCGGCGGCGTTAAAATGGCAGATATGATGAAATATGATGTTATTCTTGATAGAATTTCTCAGGACATTCCCTTTTATAGAGCCATGCTCAAAAATGCTGCTCTTACCGGAACTCGCATTGTCAATAACCCGTTTTGGTGGAGTGCTGACGATAAGTTCTTTAATTATGCTCTTGCATCTAAAATCGGTGTTCCTGTTCCAAATACTGTGTTGTTGCCAAGTAAAAACCACCCGCCCGAAACGACAGCCGAGTCAATGCGCAATCTTATTTATCCTCTTAATTGGGAAGAAATTTTTGAATATATCGGTTTCCCTGCTTTTCTGAAACCTCATGCAGGCGGTGGTTGGAAGCACGTCTATAAAGTTGAAAACCCGCATGAGCTTTTTGCTGCTTATAATAAGACAAATGACTTGGTGATGACACTACAATCTGCTGTTGATTTTACCGAATATTACCGCTGTTATGTTATCGGCAAGAAGTACATTCACATTATGCCGTATGAGCCGCGTAATCCGCATCATTTGCGATATGTTGCTGGGTTTACGCTCACCGAAGCCCGCAAAAAACAACTCGAAGAGTATTGCTTGAAAATCGTGAATGCACTCGATTATGAAATGGATACAATCGAATTTGCAGTAGAGAATGACATTCCGTATGCGATTGACTACCTCAATCCTGCACCGGATGCAGAAAAATCGTCAGTTCAAGAGGAGAATTTTGAGTGGGTACTGCATCATACTGCGAAATATTTGATTGAGCTTGCACAAGAAGGACGGAGAATACCGACCGAATACAAGTGGAGCAATTTTATTGCGCCGATTGATGCACCGGTATCTGCTTCAAAAGAAACGAAGTCCAAAAAGAAGAAATAGGGAAACTAAATTGATATAATGAAAGCCGACCTTAAGCAAGTCGGCTTTTTTATGTTCGGATGTATAGTTTGTACTGTTACTGCATTACTTCACACAAAAAAAACTAAGAAATACGCGGTTTCATTTTGTTGTTATTCCAAATAGTCGTATTTTTGTAGCTTACTTTAATGTACCAACCCTCCCGATTCGACAGTCGGAGCGGTTAAATCTCAAACTTATTGCACAAAAGCACTACTTGTAGGGCTTTTGAAAGCGGGGTACTTTTATGAATTACAACGGACCCAAAATCCGAATTTCCCGTAAATTGGGAATTGCGCTTACTCCAAAAGCGCGAAAAGTGATGGACAGAAAGCCGGCACCTCCGGGGCAGCACGGTATTTCCAAAAAGAAAGGCAAGTTGAAAGTGTACGGACAACAACTTTTTGAAAAACAAAAGTTGCGTCTACAATTCAACGTGCATGAACGCCAAATGAGCAATTATTACAAAAAAGCTGCTCATATGACCGGTAATACAGGTGATTTATTAGTTCAGCTTTTGGAATCACGCCTTGATGCAATTGTATTCCGTTCAGGATTTGCGCGTTCGATGCAAGCTGCTCGTCAATATGTTCGTCACGGACATATCTTCGTAAATGGTAAATTGGTTGATATTGCATCATACCACGTAAAACCAAACGATACTGTTTCGGTGAAAGAATCAAGCCGTAAATTGGAATGTTTCCAAGAAGCCATCCGTACTGCAGGAGTTCCTCCGTACCTTGCGCTTTCCAAAGCTGATTTCTCTGTGAAATATTTATACTTGCCTCCTCGCGAGGAAGTTCCTGTTGTTTGTGAAGTACCGCTGGTTATCGAGTTTTACTCACGGTAATCCACTTCTAACAAATGATTATGATGAAGCCGCTTTTTTTAAAGGCGGCTTTTTTTATGTTTTTTTGTGGTGTGACCCAGTCAAAACATGGATTATACAGCAGATTAACCGTAATTGAGTTGCAAAGTCTCAAAACAAAGTCCCAAACTATATATATTAGTTTTGGTTATATATTGCTTCTCGTATATTCCTAACATAGTCATTTGAGTGTTATATTTGTGTCCCTAAATTGAGTCCCTTAACTGGCAGTAAGAGTTTGCTACTAACCTTTCGTCTCTGCGTTAATTTTTTAAGCAAAGTCGCAAAGACCTTATATTGAAAAGCGATGAACGAACACAATTCGTTCACCGCTTATTATTATTTAGTACAAGGCACTTCCTCAAAAATCCTGACATTTACACCAGACGCTCAGGTCGTGGAGAGAAGATAGCGTGTACAGGTGTTACTACAACATTGGGTTGGGTTTGTATTCCTGCTTGCATTACCGACGGCATGAGCCGATTCTGAACAAAGTTGTTCATTTCGTGTTCCGACTCCCAAATATCGGTTACACGAAGCCCTGAATCCGAAAAAGAAGATACGTGCAATATCCCACCGGTAGGTATGTTTCCTTCCCAATCGGTTGTTCTTCTTAACACTTCATACTGGTCAGGCGTTACGCCGTCCCACTGCATATTCACTACAATTTTCATAACAAATAGTATATAGTTTTGCCTACTCTATTCGGTTTTCGGCATCCCCGTTGTGTATATGTAATGTATCGTTTAGCTCTTCAGGAATATTATACGTAAACAACATTCGTTCGGATTTATATGAATGCAGTTTCTGTCAAGTAATTAAAAACAATCAACTTAACTGGTGTTGTAGCATCTCGATTTAACTGAACCCCAAAAAATAAATACATTTTCCTGTGATAAAATCCCGGCTTCTGTGTTATTACTATCAAAGGACGGATTCAAAATAATTTTCACGGAGCCGAGACCTACAACCAACACTTTGAGCAGAAATATCGGCTACAGATTTTGAATCGCAGGAGTTCTTATTAATTGATAGTTTTTCATCAATTGTTTTCACAAAGAGATGCAATTATGTTTTTAGGGACAGCACCAAAGATTGCATCTCATTACCATAGAATAGTTTGAAACGATTATAGTTTACGACGGATATTATTAGTGGCTTCGCTTCGATATGCGCGGTATCGGAAATACATTCAATCTTCCTATAATTTGCCGGCACTGTGTTCTTGCGTTTTCATTTCTTTTTCGCAATAATACACGAAAGCAAAAAGTGAGTTTGAGACCATCGGCAAGAGATACGGTTTACCAAGTTTTTGCTGATGGATGAATCGGGTGTAGAGGGGTTCTTTGAATGCGATTTGTGGCTCGCTCTCAATGAAATTGTGATGGATTTCATACTCTTTTGCACCAAAATACTTTACGTCTTTGTATTTTCTCCATTTCACTAAGGCGCAAGGTTTGTTTCGGCAGAATCGGGACACTGCTAACCCGATACAGAAAAGGTGGCTTACAGTTTCGTCGGAGCAGAGGTGACACTGTAAGGAATCAGGTCTGTTACAATTATTTTTCACGCCCCGTCTTTGCGATTTAGATTGCAGCGGCGGGGCTTTTTGTTTGGGGGGTATGTTTTTGCTATTAGGATTTATCCCAGCTAGGGAAATGTAGTTCTCTGCGTTCTTTGCGTCTCTGCGTTTTTTTTTTAACGCAAAGGCGCAAAGGGCGCAAAGGTATTGCGTTGAGGATAGCTCCGAGGAGTGATATAGTAATAGAAAAAATGCACAGCGAAACGTCAAGCTCCAGAGGAGCGACATAGTAATAGAAAAATTATAGCATCTATACTATGTCGCTCCCATGGAGCTTTTGGGTGGGTGGGGTGCTTTTGCTATTGGGGTTTATCCCCGCTGGGGAAATTGGAAGATAATAGAGTTATTGCAAGATACTACGACATTATTTTAATACTAAATTATTTCTTTTAATAAAATTATATATAGCTTCACAAGCATTCCAAGCATTAATACCTATTAGATTCTGTATGTCGTCATTTGTGATTTTTGAATCTTGTTTGTTATTTAATTGCTGTTTTAAGAGATTGTATTTTAAGTTTAAGCAACCGATTGCAAGATTACAAAACGATAGTTTTCCGCTTCTTCCGCTGTCTTCAAGATAGGATGTGTACTTACTTTTCTGTTTGCAAATGGAGGAAATGATTTTAGGTAAACTCTTACTTAATTTACTATATTGAAGTTTGTTTTTATTATTTACTGCGTATTTTTTTAAGTTGTCATTTAATTGCTTTACCCCTTCAATAGTACACATAACCTCAAAGATAATATCTAGGGGAAGGATGTTCTCTATTTCCCTGCATGGTAACACAAAGTAATCTTCATTCAAAACATCTTTTAAACGTTTATGTTTCTCTTCTTTGTTCTCATCTCTATCTGCAATAACTAATATTCTATTTGATATATTTTTTGCACGAATTTGCTCTTGAAATTTTTGGTCATCTTCATCTGATATCTCATCGTCAAACATCCAATGCGCTATTAAACTACCTCCATATTCTAAATAACCGTAATGTAAGTTTTCTAAATATTCAGTGGGCTGTGCTAATTGATATAATTCAAATAATTTCTGTAAGTATTTCCAATCAGTAATTCCTTCTACCCATATGGTACAATTAGTTAAAAATACGGAGCTATTCATTATACCAAGGCTGTCAAGAATCTTTATTTCTTGTTTATTATGTTGGGTTAGTTGGAATTTTGTTTTTTCTGACGCAGTCTGTGGTCTTACCCCTTTATTAATTGAAAAGATGCGAACTTTTTTGCTGTATCGAACATAATCTAAAATATGGTTAGAATGTGTGGCTATAAAAAATTGAAACTGCTTGCTTCTCGGATGTGTATCGTAAATATTCATTAATTGTTTTTGCATCCCAGGATGAATAAATAATTCCGGTTCTTCAATAAATATTACACCAGATTCACATTGAAACATAAACCATGTGAGGATAATCATCATTTGAATTCCAGTACCTAAATTATGAATTGCTAGAGGTTCCTCATTACCAATTTGAATTTCAAATTCAAATACTTTATCTATTGGATTAGTAGGTAGTCTATCTACCATGTTATCTAATTGTACGGGTACATTCCTCGCTGGAACAATAGCAACGTCTTTATTACCAAAAAACTGTTCTGAAAGAAATTGCTCAAATTCTGTCAATTGTTTTCGTGAAGATACACGATAATACATTTCCTCAATCGAAGAATAAAGATCTAATCCAGTCTCAACTATCCAACCTTCAAAATTGGTTTTTTTATTTTCTGGTTCTTTAGGTTTTGTATATCTTCCTCTGCCGTGGAAAGCGAACGCTTCTGAAATTGATTTAATAAAATCAGAAGCATTTATTGAGTATCTTCCAATAGATCTCAAATGATGTATGTAAACGTATTCATATTTGTGTTTATAATCATATTTTTTAAGCCAAATTGAAGAAAAGTCCGTCAGGGTATCGACTATCTCAATAAGTTCGTTTATAACTAACCCAAGTTGAATTTGACCTAATAAATTTGGAGAAAAATCTCTGAACCCTAAACTGTCTTTATTTTCAGTAGAAATGGCAGTTTTCAATTTCAACAATCCCTCTGCAAATTTCTTAATATCATAAAAATCTTTTATTTTAGTCCAATCTTGTATTTCGTGCATTTCAGGACTTATAGCTTCACCATAGTCTCTAATTCCAGTAATAAATGCGCGTGGATGTTGATCCATGATTTCTTTAGATACTATTGAACTTATTAGATCAAAGAATTTATCAGTATATTCTTTTATAGTTTTATTTGTTTCTATAATAAATTCATGGGATAGATAGATAGGTTCTAATGGCTCTTTGAACAACTCACGAATAATATAACTTTTGCCTGAATTATTTGGACCGGCAATAATATTTATTTTTGAAAGATTTTCGATCGTCTCTATATTATTTTCATATGAATCTTCAATTCTACCTTTCAAAGATATAGGAACAATACGTGAGGAATTATATTGGTAAAAATCCATATTGACTATTTATTTGTTGTATTTATATAGCTAATTGTTGATATTGAGGTACGATATTATTTTAAATAGTTATGGTTGATTCATGTTACATTAATCAAGTGTCTTATTAACCCTCACGTCACCTCAATATAATTCAAATCCTTCCCGAAAGTCTCACTCATAAACCACAGCGCACCAAGCGCAATAGCCACGCACAGCATCCCCACCCATAAGCCCGCACCCTCAATTCCCATTATCCCTTTCAGCCACAAGAACAGCATCGAAATCAAATTCAGCGAGCCGCGCGCAAAATTGGGGACGGTGGTCGCCACCGTAGCACGAAGGTTCGTACCGAACTGTTCTGCGGCAATGGTAACAAAAATTGCCCAAAACCCCGATGAAAACCCCAAAAGCGCAATAAACCAGTAGAACACCGCCGAATCAACTCCGTGAAGCTGAAAATACAGCACTATACACAAGCAGTTCAGCAGCAGAAACACGAGCATTGTTTTCTTGCGACTCCGCAATACCTGGCTGAGAAGCCCGCTTGCCAAATCACCGAGCGTCAGCCCCGCATAGCAGGAGGCAATGGCATTCCCTGCGTCAATTTTCCCGACAACACCGAGCGACTCGGCAAATTCAGGCGCAAGTGTCACCAATATTCCCACCACAAACCACGTCGGCGAACCAATCAAAATACAATGAAGGTAGCGTTTGAACTTATCCCAACTCGTAAACAGCGAAAGGAAATTACCCCGTTCGATGTCTTGTTCCTTCACTGATGAAAACATTCCCGACTCAAATACGAAAATCCGCAGGACGAGCAGCATAAGCCCCAAGCCCCCGCCGATAAAATACGCAATCGTCCAATCGAATTGTTTTGCCACGAAGTTTGCGAGGATTGCACCCATAATACCGATGGTGGCAATAATCATTGTACCGTAGCCGCGCGTTTCCTTGGGGAGGATTTCGGCTACGAGCGTTATTCCCGCGCCGAGTTCACCGGCAAGTCCTATTCCGGCGAGAAACCGCAGCACGGCATACATTTCCACAGAAGTTACAAATCCGTTGGCGATATTTGCAAGCGAATAGAGGATAATCGAACCGAACAGAATGGAAATCCGTCCTTTCTTATCACCCAAAATCCCCCAGAATATTCCGCCGATGAGCATACCGAGCATCTGAATATTAAGCAGCATCAAACCCGAACTGAGCAATTCGGGACCGACGAGTCCGAGTGCCATCAAGCTCGGCTTACGGACAATGCTGAACAGCACCAAATCGTAAATATCTACAAAGTAACCTAGTGAAGCGATAATCACGGCGGGGTTTAACAGGATAGACCGTGAAAGTGAGCGGGAAATAGGCAGGGACATAAATTGTAAATGGGGTTTGTTAAAAATTCTTCCACATCATTGATTCAACGGGAATAGGCAAACGTTCGTTATATTTTGCGGATTTTTTTGTGTTGTACGGCGTAAGGATTTCACCTTTCACTTCGAAGTAGATGAGCTGTCCCACAGGCATTCCGGCATATACGCGGACGGGCATTTTTACGGATATTTCAAGAGTCCAGTAATTGCAGAAACCTACATCGCCCTTACCTGCGGTGGCATGAATATCAATTCCGAGCCGACCGATACTCGATTTCCCTTCGAGGAACGGGACATGGTCGTGCGTTTCGGTATATTCTTCGGTCACACCCAAATACAGAATGTGAGGCATGAGTACATATCCTTCGGGTGGAATTTCGAAGGTTGTTATTTTGTTGTGCTTGCGTGCGTCCAGTTCGGCATCGTCATAGACGGCGAGTGTTTTGCCGAGATGAACATCATAGCTGTTTGTGCCGAGACATGAAGTCACGAATGGTTCGATGAGAATACGTTTGCGTTCGATATTGTCAAGAATTTCTTTGTCCGTAAGTATCATATGGTCCTAATGTGTAAAATTGAAATGTTGTTTTTATGTGTTTGTTTAATCCCCCCGTTCCCCTTTAACAAGGGGATGACGTAGGGCTTCTGCTTCAATGAGTTAAAATGAGACTTCGAGTTAGATTTTCTTGTCTCCCCCTTGATAAAGGGGGATTTCTGCTTTGAACTGTCAGTTCCCGTCTTTTTTCCTCAGCTTAGCCAGCTTTTGAAAGAGATCTTTTTCTTTGGTTGAAAGTTCGACAGGCAATACTACTTTCAGCGTAAGGAATAAATCTCCGAACGTATTTTCAGTGCCGTGCTTGGGCATACCGAGACCTTTGAGTTTTACCTGCGAACCGGATTGCGATTCGGGTGCAATCTTGATATTAATTGTTCCGCGAAATGTTCTGATTTGTGCTTCGCCGCCGAGTATAGCGGTATATAAATCCACAGGGAACTCCGCTTTTAAATTATCGCCGTCTCGAGTAAACCGCTCATCGGGAAGTACGTGAACAGTGAGGATGACATTACCGATTTGCTTGGTCGGGATTTGCAATTTCTGTTTGTCGCGAATACCGGGCTTGAGTTTTACTTCGACTGATTGACTGCCTTGTTCAATAAGGACGGGTTTGCCGCGATATGCTTCTTCGAGGGTAATATCAACCGATGCCTCAATAGTTTGGGGCTTGGGTGGCGTGCGTGTCCGTTTGGTCTTGCCGCTCCCTCCAAATATATTTTCGAAGAAGTCTGAGAAGCCGCCGGTTCCACCTGCACCCTGAAATCCTGAAAAGGCATCGTTGTACCCTTTTTGCGCACCGGAGAATCCCTGCCAGTTAAAGTCGTTAGGGTTGCCGCCTTGCTGCTCATAGTTTTTCCAGTTTGAGCCAAGTTTGTCGTATTTGCCGCGTTTATCAGGGTCGCTCAGTACTTCATTTGCCTCGTTGATTTCCTTGAATTTATCTTCGGCTTGTTTATCTCCGGGGTTTTTATCGGGATGATATTTCTGGGCGAGCTTGCGGTAGGCGCGTTTTATCTCGTCGCTAGTAGCGGTTTTGGGTACACCAAGTGTGGTGTAATAATCTTTAAAGTCCATGATAGAATGTTATTATTAAGTCTGAAAGCAAAGTACCTCGCAAAAATAACGTATTTACTGCAAATAGAAGACTAAGTTATAGGAAGTCAAGTAGTAAGTGGTGAGGATAAATGATAAGTGATAAGGAGTAAGTGACTAAGGATAAGAAGAAGGGTAAGAAGTATGTGGATAAATCGAAGCACGTGGCTTTATTTCGTACTGACTTCCTAGTAATTCTTTCGTACATCAATTCAGATAAGTGCTGAGACAAAAATAATTGTCATAATTAATATCCATAATTTGACAAGTAATTGAACACTTCGACTACGCTCTATGTGACTTGAGCTCGTTTGTCATGCTGGGTTCCTGATA
>CAZGNO010000068.1:0-19553 GCA_964527785.1 uncultured Chitinophagaceae bacterium | reverse complement strand
AATGACGGGCAATGTAAGAGATGTCATTTACAGCGTAGTCGAAGTGTTCAATTACTTACCAAATTATGGATATTTACCGCAACATTTATTTTTGTCTCAGCACTTATGGGGGTAAAAATAATCGTATTATTCGAATAGCTGTCATTCTGATGGGGTCTTCGACTGATGAATCTCAGCAACGCAATACAAAAACTGGACTTAAGCAACATACGGAGATTCTTCGCTGTCGCTTAGAATGTGAGGACTGAATTTAGCAATTTAATTTGCACCACTATTTACTTACTTAGTTGTTTATAGCTAATGATTCTACATGAAACTTTCCATTTGTTGAATAAACTCTCTTATCATCAACAAACCCGGGAAATTGCAGAATGATTGTCGTTCCAATTCCAAGTACCGATTCAGCAGCTATAGACCCTCCGTGCATTTCTACAAATTCTTTGACTATACTTAATCCAAGCCCCGTCCCTTTTATTGTTTCTGTACGATTAGACCTAAAAAATGCAGTAAAAATATGCGGTAAATCATCACTAGATATTCCAACACCTGAATCCCGTACCTCAATTATGAGGTTATCCTCCTTACGGAACATTAGAACATTGATGGTCGTCCCTTGATGGGAGTACTTGATAGCATTTGTCAGTAGATTTCGAATAATGTGTTTAATCAAACGTTTATCCCATTGAACTGTTGGAAGCCCTTGCTCATACTCAAATTCTATTGTGTGCGTTTGCGAATTGAGAGTAACTGTAAAATCATTGATTATTTCCTCGCAAATGATATTCGGCTCAGATATTATTGGTTTGTACAATGCTGACAATGATTCTGCTGAAGACTGTGTAAGCAAATCCTCAATAAGTTTTGTCAATTCATCGGTTCTTTGACGAATGCTAAGGATAGTTTTTAACCTGTGCGGTGAATCCATTCTGTCATAATAGTGTTGTAATAATTCTGATGAGACTGAAATACCCGTAAGCGGAGTGCGAAACTCATGAGAAACAGTATATATAAATCGAGACTTTAACATACTAAGGTGACGTTCTTGATTAAGGGCTATCCTCAATTCTTCCTCTGCTTTCTTTTGAGCGGTAATATCGAACGCAGACCCCATTATTTCCTCAATTTTTCGACTCCGTTTCACCGGTTCGAGCGAAACAAGCATTGTACGATCTTTATACTGAGCTTCAAACTGAATACCTTGACCGTCAAATGCTTTCGTAATATTTGGAAAAAACACAGAATATGTTTCCTCAGTAAATACTTCGGTCAGAGTTTTATTACGAACCAATCTGGTAGGAATAGAAAATTGTTCTGCAATCATGCCCTCCGAAAACAAAAAGTAATATTCATCATCATCGTCACGATAGATCATGAATACATGGTGCTGTACTAAGCGCAATAACTGCCGTACTTCATCCGGTAATGTAAGAAGCATTAGTATTTAATTAAGATAAAACGAATAAGATGCAGAATAAATTAATTCTGTAGCATTTTCTGTTGCTATTTACGACTTATTTCGGTTTTTATGGTGTAAACTGAATGATATTATGCAATCTTAAAATTAGAAACTAAAAAATGAATTATTAATTCCAACATATATGTATGAAAAATTCTGAATTATCAAATGGAGCACGTGTTCTTCATTCACACGTAAATCCAAATAATCTTAGCAGATAGTACAGAATAAAAAACCTTCCGACATTATTTCATATCGGAAGGTTCATATTGAAAATTAGTCGGACTGTAGATTACATCTTACCGAACGATAACAAAAGGAACTCGAACTGTTTGCGCACCAATACCTAATAATGCAGTATAATTCCCGCTTGGAACTGTGCTTCCATTCTGCGAAGCATCCCATCTAAAATTAAACTCCCCCGCAAATGCAGCAATCTGCATTGTTTGATATATTGAATTGCCTAAAGCATCAAATATTCTTACTTTTATTGGCATAGGAGAATCAATCATACCCGTAAACATTACAGTACCCGATGATGGATTCGGATAAACAGTAATAGCCGATGTCAACAACTCTTCATCAGTAACACCTGTTGATGGAATTCCAGTACCTTCAATTAGAATTGTAAATTCACCTTCATCAGTTTTAACCAATAATTCAGCAGTTCGTTTTCCTTCTGCCGTCGGTGTAAAACCAATCGGTACTGTGAGGCAATCGCCCGGTTTCAGCACAGTAATAGTTTGCGGAAGTACCGTAAAGTCACTCGGAACGGTTTTTATTTCCACTCCGGAAACAACTAGATTGAAATCACCTGTATTGCAGATTTTCACAGTTGTATCATGCTTTACTCCTACGTTTGATACTCCTGCATTTGCTGTAAATGTTGTAATTGTACCGGCACATCCCTTCCCTGCCAATGCGAGTTTTGGAGCAGTTGTTGAACTGTTGCTTGTAAATTCAAGGAAAGCTGATTTTACAACTCTATTTGAAGGAGTAAAGCGTACAACGATTGTTCGCTTCTGATTCGGTGCCAAAGTAAAAGCACCTCCTCCGCTTACAATAGTGAAATCTGTTGCATCCGCTCCACCTGTTACACTTACATTTGATACAGTAAGTGGTTGTCCCCCACCATTAAACACAATGTTGGTTAATGTTGAATCTTTAGCTACTCCGACCTTTGTACAGCTAAAGTCAACAGAAGCTACATTCAATGCCAAAGCTGCACCAGCCGGAGGTGATGTTACTTTTAATTTTGCAACTATACTTTCTGCAGAACCGCATTCATTTTTTACAATACATTTATAATTACCAGAATCAGAAAGTTTAACTCCGGCAATAGTTAATGTTGCAAGTGTATCCGCCAAACGATTAATATTGTTCTTTTGCCATTGATATTTCACAGCTGTACCGGTAGCAGCTACACTGAATGTCACATTTAGATTTGCTTGGATAGAAGTGTCTCGCGGCTGTGACCTAATTGCCGCAGCTTCACGTGCCTTCAACTGGACAACAGCACTCGTTGAGGATAAATTGCAGGCATTGGTTACCACCACATCATACCCACCTACTTCGGCAGCTGATACTCCGGCAATAGTAATAGTACTTCCAATCGAATTGTCTAAATTCTTGCCATTTTTTCTCCATTGATATGTTACACTTGTACTATTGCTTTCAACTGAGAACCGAACTGTTGAACCATAACATACAGTTGTATCTCTCGGTTGTTGCACTATAAGAGGTGCACTGATAAAACGGAGCGAAATTGGATTACTGATTTGAGGAGGCGGGCATTTTCCATTAACCATCAAAATATAAGTACCGGTATCAGCAGGTGATACAGATGCAATTGTGATACTTGGAGTAAATACCCCTGCAACTATATTTCCGTTTTTCTTCCATTGATAGGCATTGGCTCCAACTACATTACACGACAATGTAACTGAACTTCCTCTACAAACAGTAGTATCGTTCGATTGCGATACAATCGAGGGAGGTGCAATAAGCGTAAAACTTGCAGGATTACTCGTAACCGGAGAGCATCCGGTAATAACGACATCATAATTGCCGACATCTGTTTGCTGTACTACATCAATTGTATAACTTGATGATGTTGCTCCAACTATAGTTTCGGAATTTTTTCGCCATTGATAAGTATACGGTTGATTGTCTGTCGTTACACTAAAAGTAACTGGGCTTCCCAAGCAAGCCGAATCGGTTTTAGGGTGAGAAGTAATGGCAGGAACGGTAAGAATTGAAAAGTTAGCATCGGAAATATCATTAACATTTGCATCTGTCGCATCAGATACTCTTACTTTGTACGTAGAGCCGGCAGTTTGACCGGGAAGTATTGTCCAGTTATAATAATTTGATGAAGCAGGAATTGATGAAGCTATTCTTTGCCAGTTTGTACCATTATTTGTCAAATCTATATTAATGTTACCCGAAACAAAAATTGAAGTCCACGAAACCAACATATTATTTCCTCGGCACAAAACTCCGCCTCCATTGGGAGAAGTGAGAGTAATGTGTGGGTCGGAAACAACAATTTGTATCTCACCCATTACAACCCAGGCATCACCGGTAGACCAGAAATCTCCATTTACTGCAGCAGCAGACCCGCGGAGAAAGAATTGTCCTTCGGAATTTGGTGCAGTCCATGTAAAATTTAATCGGATTTCGCCGTTACTCATATTTTGTGGTGCCGAATGAGTAATTTCATTAGTAAGTATTTTCAAACCATTACCAACAGATAACTGCCCTTTATTTACATTTGCAGAATCTTTTACGGCAATATTAACACCTGCTTTTTGTAAGGTTGCATGAGCCACAATTGCAGTAAATGACTTGGTTTCACCGGGTCTCATATAGATAGTCCCCGATTCATTCTCAATGATCATTGATACTCCGCCCTCTTGATCATGGCAAGTACATCCTGTTTGGGTTACGCCGGCAGTTCCGTTTCTGTTAGCAAATACAGTCGTAAGATTTCCGAATACAAAACATAAAACACCCAAGAGGAAGCAAGCAAATTTTGTAGAATTTTTATTCATGATATCCCCGTTTGATTGCGTAGAAAATTCAGCGAATTTTATTTTTGCAAAATATGAGGTTAATTTCAAATAACCAATATTTTTTTTCACGAGTTATCAAAAATATGCAGTATTCTTTAGAAACAATCGAAATACAGCCCTAAAAACTGTAGAACCCGTTGAAATCTTAGGTGTATTCAAACTTTACAAATACTTTTTTTCCACAAGTACAAATTACCTCTACACTTTCAATTTCATTGTCGTCTGTACGATGAACCAATATAGTTGGGGTATGCTCATCAATTTCATCGGTAAGCGATTGAGAAATTTCCACTTTCATACCGGTATCAACCAGTAATTCAGATGGGATTCTGCTGCTATGAGGAATCCCCTTCAACGTTCCGGTAATTTCACGAACCACCAAAAAGTCCTTGAATTCTTTTCGGCGACGTTCCTCTGAATTTTCTCTACTAAAATCTTCAGGTTCAAATTCTTCTGTTATCATTATGATATCCTATAAAGCTGACAGTTACTATCAAATATTTGTGACTATTTATAAATCATTGTGGAGCAAGTGCTTACTATCTCTCGGTTCGACAGCATGAAGACCAACACACATAGAAACCACCTCTGCCAAATCATCAAGTGCATGAATTTCACTAACAATATTTGCCTCGATTACAGCTTTAGGCATTCCAAAAACAATACTTGTTTTTTCGTCTTGTGCTATAATATATCCACCTGCACGATGTAGCTTTTTCAATGCTAATGCACCGTCGCTTCCCATTCCGGTCATCATAACTCCAACTGCCTTGCCTTCATACACCTCTACGATTGAATTAACCAAAACATCAATAGACGGTTTGTAGATTACATTAAAATCGTCGTCGGAAAGATGAATTGCATGATCTTTTGTAATTTGGATGTGTTTGCCGCCTTGTGCAATATAAACTACACCGGGCATTAATTTCATACCATCAACTGCTTCCTTTACCGAAACATGAGACATTCCGTTGAGACGTTTTGCAAGTGAAGAAGTAAAGTATGCGGGCATATGCTGAACGATAATTACCGGAATCGGAAAGTTTACCGGGAGCTTTGGTATGAGTTGGTGTAACGCCATAGGTCCTCCGGTCGAAACACCGATAACTATAATTCTAACATCAGAAACAAGTGGACGTTTAATAGTTAATTCTAGGTCAGACTCATCTTTTCTAATATCTTTCTTATGTGTATCATCAGTATCTATCAGAGGTTCGTTAAAGTTTTCTTTCTTTTTTGGAGAAACTTGAGGCGTACCTCCATTTACTGACATTATTTTTTGTATAAGTTCATCTTTTATATTCTTAACGTCATTAGAAACAAAAGCTGATTTCAGAATAATACATTCAGATGCTCCATTATCTATTGCTTCGGCAATATCGGCAGTAGGATTTTTTCGATTAATTATCATCATTATAACCGGTATGCCTGTCAACTCTTGTATTTTCCGAGATGCTTCGAACCCACTAACAAGCGGTAACTGACAATTCATGAGAACAACACTGGGTAGCAAGTCCAATACTTTCACTACAGCTTCACTTCCGTTACTTGCCCCGCCAATTACAGTAATATCGTCTCTTCCCGAAAGCATTTTTGTAATCTGCTGACGAATAAAGACAGAATTATCAGCAACGAGGACGCGAATTTTTTTCATTTTTTATTCTAGTTTCAGGTATTCTTCGACCGCAACTTTGCCAATTTCATTTAAATACGGATCTGATGAACGCGCAAACTCATGCGGATACCCCCAATAAACCAACCTGTCATTACGAAAAGCGAGGAAATAGTCTGATTTGTAATCACCGACAGATAATATGTAAACGTGAATGAGTAGTTTGGCTGTAGGATCAGAATGAAGTAAAATAGTAAATTCATTCTTAGGGGATTTTGGTGAAATATCAAGTGTCTTGGATACAGACATTCCTTTGTGGAATCTATCCAAAGTTTCAGGACTAAATTGTGCACATGAGCAAAGCCACAGACAACAAGTTCCAATAATTACTGTACAACAGATTTTTAGGATTCTCATTTTTACTACCTCACAAACAAATTAAAAATCTGATAATGAATAATAATTTTCTTGGATCATCGGAGCAATTCCTGATACAAATGGATCTTCGTTCTTGCTAAACTCTTGTAAGAATCCCCAGAACACAAGCTTTTTATCACGATCAAAGAGGAAAAAATAATCTAACGAAAGTTCATTTTTACGTTCGATACTACTATTTGTAGTAGTGAATACACCTCCTGATGTTACAGAAGTAGTTTGATTATTTTCCTGTGTAGTTTTCACACCAACCATAATTCTATATGTTCTTACTGAATATTCATTTCCTGAATAGAGTACTGTAAAATTATATTGTGGCTCCAAATCTACCATTCTATGAACATCATTAATCAAATCACCCTTTTTAATTTGCATAATCGTATCCATTGTAAACATGGTTTTGCACGATGAAAACAATACTGTAACTACAAGTACAATTAACAGCTTTTTGCACAAACCAAACAGTATTTTCCGAATATAATTGTATAAGGACATAATAAATTCCAGATATAACTATTTCATCCCCAATTGATTCATCACAAACCTCCACTGTATTTCCATATCTTCTGCTTGCTTGGCTACAGATTTACCGCTTCCGTGTCCGCTGTCAAATTCCATAAAGAGCATAACCGGATTTTTCTGAACTGAACGGTTCTGCATTTCAGCTACGAATTTTTTTGCGTGAAGAGGATCCACTCTTGTATCATTTTCACCTGCAAATACAAACATTGCCGGATAATTGACATTTTCTTTGATATTATGATATGGTGAATATTTCAATATATTGTCAAAATCCTCTTGTTTGTCAGGGTCTCCATATTCAGGAATCCAAAACCTTGCGATTAGAAACTTATGGAAACGAACCATATCCAAAAGAGGTACTCCGCAAACAACTGCTTTGAATAAATCAGGACGCTGTGTTGTAATTGCACCTGTTAAGAGTCCCCCATTACTGCGTCCGTCAGCAACAAGTTTTTGAGAATTTGTGTATTTTTCCTTAATTAAATATTCGGCTGCGTCAATAAAATCATTAAAGCTATTCTGCTTTTTGAACAGCATTCCATCCTGATGCCATGACTCGCCATATTCATTTCCGCCGCGATTTCCAATCTCGGCATAAATACCCCCACGATTTACAAACGATGCAACAGTACCAATATAGTGTGGTTCGATTCCTATATTAAATCCACCGTAGCCGTGAAGCATTGCCGGATTGTTCCCGTCGAGTTTAATTCCCTTCTTGTAGTGAATGAACATGGGAACTCGCTTGTTATCTCTTGAAATGACAAATACGATTTTTGATTCAATATCCTTAGTATCAATCGGACTGATGTCTTGATAGAAAAAAGTCCATTCGAGCGTTTTTCCATTTAATTTATACACTTTTGCAGGAGCATTAAATGTAGCTAAACTCACAAAGACAGTATTGGATTCTTTGTGGTATCTCATATTGCTTACGTTTCCTATCTCAGGAAGCTCTACCTGTTTAATTAGTTTTCCGGAAAAATCGTATGCAAAAACTCTGCTTAATACATCTTTCTTGTCTTGAATCAAAACATAATCCGATGTAATTGTCGTTCCCTCAAGCATCGTCTCCTTTTCGGGTATAAAAACTTTCCAATGTTCAGACTCCGGTTTATCTGCATCGGTAACCATAAGTTTGAAATTTGGGGCATTATCATTGGTATATATATATATTTTACCTTTGTGCAAGTCGGGGAAAGCCCTGAATTTTTTACTTGAGTATATTTGTAAGGGGGTATCCTTTGTTCCAACTTTACGAACCTTCAAAGTATTTGAATAAAAATCACCTTGTGAAAAGAAGGTGTAATTCTGTTCGCCCTCTTCGTCAGTATCCCAAATACTCGCATAATCTTTGGCATCATTCGGTGCTGTGAGAAATTCAGATGTACTTTGCTCAGTACCTACTTTCCAAAGATATGTTTTAATTGGTTCTTGTGATTTTACAATTTCTTTAGTACGAATTGAAATATAAGCGTGTTTTTGGTCAAATGTCCAGTCAAAACTATTAATATTATTAAGAATCTCTCCTTCTTGCTTACCGGATTCAACGTCAATTATACGATAGAAGTTGATTTCATCTCCCTTTACCTGAGTTCCTATTGCAAGTTTTGATCCATCACGATTGAATTCATAACCACTGATTGCGGTTTTGCCTGAATTATCTATCAGAATTGGGTCAAACAGCAGTCGTTCAGTGCTGTTTTCTATGGTGTAAAGTTTATATTGTAAATCACCTTTCTTCTTAGCTTGGAAGAATTGGCGTTTACCTACGAAAAAAGGAACACCCTTAATATCGCGGTCGAGATAACGCGTAAATTCATCTCGTAAACCTCTAATTTCGGGCATGGTTTTGTGGATATATTCGTTTGTGTAATCATGTTGGGCTTTAGTCCAATTGAGTACTTCAGGATTGGTTTTATCTTCCAACCAGCGATACTTATCAATAATCGTTTTGCTGTGTAGTGTTTCAGATACCGGAGTTTGTTTAGTAGAGGGCGGATTGAATTGCTGAGCGTTAATTGTCATTGTGTAAATGCTGAATAGTAATATGTAATATATTTTCATTGTAGTGCCTCACTTGTTTAAAAGTAATGTAAACAACAATTTAGTGGTTTTCTTCGTATCATTCAAATATTTTCGAGATTCTAGTTCCATAGCTTGCTTCTTGCATATAATGATATAAGCATACCCTCATCAATAAAAATATTCATCATGCGAGTACGAAACATACACCGAATACTTACGAAGAGCTTGGAGAGTAGCGCGGATATCTTTAGGATAATCGGCAATAACTGTTTGACTTTCCCCTGTCGCCGGATGAATAAATGTAAGAGAATACGCATGGAGAGGAGTGCGTGCAAGCAACGGACGTTCCGTAGTATCTTTGGCTAACTTAAATCGTCTTTTGATAGTCGAAAGCATGAATTCAGTCAGTGTTCCATAATCAGCATCAACCAATAGCGGGTGACCAATTGCTGCAAGATGGACTCTGATTTGGTGTTGTCTTCCTGTTACAGGCATACATTCGAGTAAGGTTGCAATTTTAAAACGTTCAGCAACTCTGATTTTGGTCAGAGATGCCTTGCCTCTTGCAGTAGGGCGCATAAGTCCTTTTCTGGCATCATCTTCACCCAAGGGAATATCAATGTCCATTTCATCCTTTTCTACTACCCCGCTTACTATTCCGTGATAAATTTTCTTGATAGTGTGTTGCTGGAATTGGCTGTTCAGGTTCTTATGTGCCTCAGCAGTACGGGCAAAAAGGATAACTCCTGTGGTTGCTTTATCAAGACGATGTACAGTAAATATATCTCCAAATTGCTCTATTAAAATTCCGCGTACATTAGGAAGTTCTGATTTAAACCTATCCGGCAAGGTGAGCAATCCTGCAGATTTATTAATTGCCACAATATGTTCGTCAGAGTAAAGAATATCGAGATGATTCATGGTTATTTTCCATTAATTTCAATGTGTTTATCTCCGTTTGAGATAATAATTTTTCCGGAACTAATATCAATAGAGTATTTACCCGATTTAGCTTTGATTTCTCCTGAGTTTTCTTTCCATTCAGATTTTTTAGTGCCTTTTTGTTTGCGCATCAAGCGCTGAGCACCTCGTTCTACCTTTTCTTCATCTGGCCAGAAGGTACTCATTGCGTCGAAAACAAGTCCTATTCCCCACCCCAGCAGTGGAAAAATGAACCAAGTTTTGCCGCTCCATAAACTTGAAGCAGTAAGAAAACCATTGATTACCAGATACGTACGCAAATGCTCATAAAATTTCTTTTTTCGATTTTTAAGCCATTGTTTTCGCGCCTCTTCGATACCACCTCCATCAAAATGTTCGCGAATTGCTTGCTCTAAATCCTGTTCATCTATTCCTAATTCGCTCGCAGTTGCACTTAGATCAGAATAGGATATTTCACCATCCCGTGAACGGCGTTCTATCGCACGTTGAAGAATTGCCTGCATTTCTTCATTTGTAAATTTTTTGGAGTCCATACTACTTTCTCCGCTTATTTCTGTGCATAATCAATTAAAATATTTCACCTGCTGCTGAGCGATATGTGTTTTCGAGCAGCATTGCAATTGTCATCGGTCCTACCCCCTTGGGGACAGGGGTTATTGCAGATGCTTTAGGAGCAACTGCCTCATAGTCCACATCCCCAACTAATCGTGTACCCGATTTTGTAGTAGTGTCTGTTATTCTATTCATACCCACATCTATAACTACAACACCTTCCTTAACGTCTTCAGCTCCTATTCGGTGAGCCACACCTATTGCCGCAATGAGTACATCTGCTTGTTTTGTGTAGGGACGAATATCTCCGGCGCCTGTATGACAAATTGTTACTACTGCGTTTGCATACGACTTTTTTTGATAGAGTAAGTTTGCAATCGGTTTCCCTACTATGTTACTACGCCCAATTACAACTACGTGTTTCCCCGCAATTGAAATTTGCGAACGTTTAAGAAGTTCAACTATTCCTGCCGGAGTACACGGTACAAACCCGGGTAGCCCAATCACAAGCCGTCCTACGTTTTCAGGGTGAAAGCCGTCTACGTCTTTTTCAGGAGATATTGCAAGAAGTGCTTTCATTTCGTTAATATGTTTTGGAAGAGGAAGCTGTACCAGAATCCCGTGAATAGAACTATCATTATTCCACGTATTGATAATAGTCAATACTTCCTGTTCAGTTACTGTTTCAGACATCCTCAATACAACTGAATGGAAGCCGGCTTCGACACACGCTTTTTCTTTTGAACGCACATATACTTGCGATGCAGCATTTTCCCCTATCAACAGTACAGCAAGCCCCGGTTTAATTCCACGCTGATTGAAAAGCACTTCAGTGTTCATCTTTACTTCTGATCTGATTTGCTCGGCAATAGATTTTCCGTCAATAATAAGGGTCATAATGAATTTCTTTTCTACATAAATATTTAATAACCATACTTTATGCTCACGTACCTCAATTCAATGAGCATTTTACTACAAAACAATCTACAAATAATTAGATAGAGCACGTAAGTACCATCACAAAAAAAATTAATATAAGAATTCTGCCATTCAGAACTATAGTGATGAATTTCCGTTTGCTGTTCTGTCTTTTTGTAGTTTTTTTTACGAAGATGCTTAAAGTCGAAGCCACCTTTAACACTGTTTGATTTATACGCTTTATTTTGCACCGGAAAGTAATGTCTTTAGAGGTGTTCGCATAATTTGCAGTCGAAACATAGGCAATGAACATTCTCTGTATGCAACAGCTATAATTGTAAGAGTTAGACCAATTTCAAGCCAAAAATATGAAGTAACAAATGTATTGGCAGTAATGGAAGAAATTGAGTTTAGAAGTAGATTGTAGAGTGCAAACAAGACCATTAGTTTCGTATCCGTCTGTAGTTTTTGATAAAGATCAGTAAATAAGAAACGTTTGAATTCCCTGTATAATCCTGCAAATATTCCAATAAAAATCAATACACCAATAGTCCCTGTTTCAGCCAAAACAGCGAATACACCTGAATCTGAAAAACCAAATTCAGCTGATCTCATAAAAGTGAAGTAGCATCCTGCACCAATTCCTGTTACAGGATATACCAGCCATATTTCAACTGCTTTCGACAATGTACCGACCCTTGTAAAGAATGACTCACCTCCGGTTGTTTCAATCCTGCCACCTGTATATTTACTTACTATTCCGCCTACTCTTTGGGTAAATAATCCACCGACACTAATCCCGGTAGCTGCTTCTACTATTAAATCTGTAATGAATAACACTACAGCTACAAGACCAATAATTTTAAGAATCTTAATTATATTTTTGGATCTATCTGTTACGAAAGCAAATCCGACAATCCCTAAAAAAAGCACTAAACCTGTCAGTGAAAATGTAAGGAATAACGAAACAACCGTTAAGATAGTCAGAATAATATTAAAATTTTTTGAATTTACAAAAGGTTTCCCATTACGGATAACTGGTACAAACAGACATACTAAAATCAAATTACAAAATCCTGCAAATGCAGATGGTTCACTAAAAACTGAGGTCGCTCTGTAAAAACTCCCGTAACTCAAGCTGATTTGCCTTGTAATTCCTTCAGAATCCGTCTGAATGTCCTCTATAGAAACACCTCTCGTTGTTGAGGACAATGTAATATCGGAAATGTTTAGCCATGCAAGCGGCAAATCCATTGCACGAGCAAGAAGCTGGTAAATCCCAAAAATATTTACCACGATAGCACATATCATAATTAATTGAACAGTGCGTTTCCAATCTAACGAACTGATTTTGAGACCGGCACAGAGTATTGAGAACATAACCAAATAGAGAAAATGGAGTGATGTTTTCAAAAACTGCACCTGCTTCGTAGCATCTCCCTCAAGTATAGGTGCTGACGCAGATAGAAATACTGCTAAAACCATTGCACAAACACAATAGAAACCTATACTTCTTGGAAACTCAAGAACTTCACCATCCCAAAAAATTCTTTTGAGAGCAAGTATATAAAAAGCGACTACCCCTACATCAAAGCAAGTTACGGAATACGTACTAAGACTGAAAATCCGATAAATTCCCAGAAACAATGAAAACGAAATAAACATTAATACATATTTCACTTTACATTTCCTTTTACGGTGATTTCATTTTGAATGAAATTTTCAAATTGCTCCATTGAAGTCATTGGCAATTTACAATGATAATTTTCACAAACAAATACAGACGCAACCGTATCTTCTTGATTTAACACTGAAATTGGAATAGGTTGTGAAGTATTGCCATAAGCATACATTATAACAGAACCGGGCAAGAACTCTTGACGTAACCGTTTAGAGACCTCCATAATAAATAGATTATCTTTTTCCCCGCGAACAATTACTTCCTGTCTTGTTCCTGTAAAAAATTCAAGTGCAGAAAGCATCCACGTAAATCCCATTGGATATTGCGCTACCTGCCGACCGAAAGAATAAATAGTTTTCAAAGCACTCTCAATAAAATCATTTCGTTGCAAAGCAGTACCAAGTCGCATGAGGTTATATACCATCATAGAATTACCGGATGGAACTGCCCCATCATATACCTGCTTTTGCCCTGTGAACGGTGTAGCTTCATTGTGGATTTCCGATTGGAAGAATCCACCGTTTTCATCTTCAAACAGTTTTTTTGCCTCTTCTGTAAGTCGCTTACTTTCACTTAAATATTCATCATTACCTGTTGTTTCATACAGCTCAAAAAGCGCAAATGCAAGTGCTGAATAATCATCCAAAAAAGCAGGGATTGCTGTTTCTTCATTACGGGCACGATGCAACAACCGCCCGTTATCATTAATCATTTTTTTGCTAATATACCTCCATGACGTTTCTGCGTACATATTATATGACTGCTTTTGAAAAACTGCTGCAGCTTTTGCAAAGGCAGCTATCATCATTCCATTCCAATCCGCAAGGATTTTATCATCTAAAAATGGATGAACCCTTTTTCTTCTCTTTTTAAGGAGAATTTCTCTTATTGTCTCAAGTTTTTTCTGCAATAATTCAACAGAAATATTATTCTTGATTGCATATTCTTCTATAGAAATTTTAAGATGCGGAATATTCTCGCCTGCTTGACCACCTGATGCTTCATCACGAAAATTTCCATCATTCTCAATTCCATAAATATCTACATAAAGGATTGCATCTTCTTTTGCAAGTGATTCTTTAATTTCTTCGATAAGCCATACATAAAACTTCCCTTCTTTTCCTTCGCTGTCAGCGTCCTCAGCAGAGTAGAATGCACCAGTCGGAGCAGTCAGTATTTCTTTTACATACTCTAATATATTCTCAGCAATAAGTCGAAAGTTATTGTCGCGGGTCAATTGATACGCCTCCGTGTAAGCAATAGCGAGCCATGCTTGGTCATAAAGCATCTTCTCAAAGTGCGGCAGCAACCACTCTTCATCAGTACTATACCTATGAAACCCATAACCGATATGATCCCAAATTCCGCCCTTTCTCATTCCATTGAGAGTTGTAACTACCATTTCAAGTATTGAAGCATCGCCGGTTCGACGAAACATTCTCATCAAAAAACATAGTTGATGAGGGCTTGGAAATTTAGGTTTTTGTCTGAACCCTCCAAAGCGACTATCAAAATTAGAAGCAAAAGTATCTACAGTTTTATTGAGAATATCGGGAGATAATTCTGTATAAAAATCTTCTTGTGATTTTTCTTGAAGTGTGTTAAAAATATAAGTGCTTGATTCTTCTATTTTTTCACGATTTTCTATCCAAAGAGAACTTATCCTCTCAAGGATGTCAATGATTCCTGCTCTACCAAAATTACTTCGTTTTGGAAAATATGTTCCTGCAAAAAATGGCTTTTTATTAGGCATCATCAATATTGTGAGGGGCCAACCGCCATGACCGGTCATTGCCTGACATACTTCCATATAAACCGCGTCAATATCAGGTCGTTCTTCACGGTCAAGTTTAATAGAGATAAACCTATTGTTTAATATCTCGGCAACCTCTTCATCCTCGAAGGATTCCGACTCCATAACGTGGCACCAATGACACGTAGCATATCCTATGGAAAGAAAAATCGGTTTGTCTTCCCTTTCGGCAATAGCAAACGATTCATCATTCCAAGCCCGCCAGTTGACAGGATTGTGGGCGTGCTGAAGTAAATATGGTGACTGCTCATCAATAAGACTATTCGTATATTTATACTTATTATCAATCATTTAGATTAATTAATTCAAGAATACATTTTTGTTATGTTTGGCAGCAAGTATTCTCTAAATGTTCTTTCAAGATCATAATTCGGTTTCCATCCCCAATCGTTTCTTGCGGCTGAATCATCTACATCGGCAGGCCACGAATCTATGATTCCCTGTCTTTTTTCATCGGGATTGAAAGTAATCTCAGTATCAGGGAATGCAGTTCGAACTATCTCCGCTATTTCTGCTGCCGATGGTGCAAATGCACCAATATTATATATCCTGCGGGTTAGGTTGTGAGCAGGGGCAGCAGCTAGCTCCATTAATGCGCGAACACCGTCGGGCATCGCCATAAATGGAATCTGTGCATCCGGTCGTACAAAACATGAATATGGTTTATGCTGTGCTGCAGCATGAATCATCTCAGGAGCATAATCACTTGTACCGCCTGTAGGAACAGTAAAAGCAGATATTAAACCGGGAAAGCGTACGCCTCTAAAATCAATATACCCAACCTCTTTTTCCGGTGAAAGGCGCTTGTACAGCTCTGAATAATATCGTCCTAAGTGCTCATTATAGAGTTTATTTACGCCGTACATAGTCATTGGCATAAGGCAATCGTCTTCACTTACTTTTCCAATTCTCATTTTATCTTCGGGCGACGCTATTCCAAACACTGCTATTGTACTTGGAAATAAGAATTTTACTGCTTCATCCATGCGTTTACCCAATCGGTATGCTAATTGCAAGAAATTGAGTGTTCCCTCCACATTAACACGATGACCTAGCTCAGGATTACGTTCCGCACTTGTAGAAAGTAAAGCTGCCAGATGATAAATTTCATGAATATCATGTTTTTCAGCAGCGCGAATCACATCCTCGTCCAAAATATTCCCTACAATCACCTCTTCGCATAATGCCTCATGTTCCGGCGAAAGTGGATGGAGGTCAAGTGCTACGACTGAATGTCCCTGGTGTGATAAATCTTCGAGGAGTGTATGTCCGATTTCACCATTGGCGCCCGTTATTAAGATTGTTTTTTTGCTCATATAAATAATTAAAGTAGTTAATAGTTAGGGATTGCCCTCGTAACAAATTTCAGGTATGCATTATATTTCATGTTAAATTAAATTTTCTGCTTAGGTTCGAAAATGCTTTAATAATCTCAAACGGTTCGATTTCAGAAACCAATTTTTCTCCATCAGGAACAACTATTATTGCTTTATCATGCTGAGGTCCCCATTCTGTACAAATGCGCTCTGAGTTTGGGAACATAGCTACTAGTGGAACGTTAAACGCTGCTGCAATATGTACTATAGCCGTATCAGGTGTAATAACAGCATCTGCTTTTTTTATTAGTGAACATAAATTAAGTACATCAGATGAGAATGGTAATAAATGTACTTTTTCCTTACTGATAGAAGCAATACGAATTGCCTTCTCGAAATCTTGCTGAACAGCGTTTATAAACAGTTGAATGTTTGGGAATTCCTCAATCATTGATTGAACTAACTGTACCAAATTCTCCTCAGGCATCGTTCGGTTTTCACGAGCAGAGATATTGACAATTACCTTACAATTACTACTAAATTCACTAAAATATTTATCGGCAAACTCTTCATTTTCAGATGACAAATGGATACCTAATTTAACCAAGTCTTTACTGTATTCCCATCCAAAGCTCGTACAGAGTAGGTTTACTTGAATCTCACTCATTGTCATCGTAAACTTTTCAGTGGGATTAGATGGAATCTGAACATTAAACAAATGCCTATAGAAATTGGAACGCCAAGGATTTACCCATCCGATTTTAATTGATTTCTTTTTACCGACCCAATTTGCCCATAAGCCAGCTTTTGTAGTCTTATAAAACACCAAAGGTAATATGAAATCATAGTTTTCACGTCGTGCTTCACGCCTTACTTTGAGCAAAGAAACAAAAGTATTATAGTAGCAGATTACTTTACTTACTCTGCTGTCATGCGCAAGCAGCCCCACATTGCGCTTACTGGCAACAACATGGATTTCAACATTAGGTATTTTATCTTTGAGCAAATTGAAAACAGGTGTTGTAACAATCATATCCCCCAATACATCATATCGGAGTATAAGTATTTTCTTTATTTTCGAAGCATCCAAGGGTAACTGTACTTCCTTATTTCGCAAAATCATACGAAAAATGAAATAACCGAATTTACGGACGCCTTCTTCAATCCATTTCATCAAATTCTCCGTTCGCGCTGCTTCCGGTTTGTTCCCATAGTATACTCACTTCACGGCTCATTGGCTGGCTTGCTGTTCTATAGAAATTCAGTGTCTCAGCAAATCCATATCCTTTAATTGCTTCGGAGCACATCATTCCTTTTAGTCCATTTGTACGTATATACTCTAGAAAGCCCTGCTGCTGCCAGAGAAATTTCTGAGGAAGGTTGGGAAATTTTCGTTTTAAAACATCGTATTTTCCAAGTGCATTCGCAGACCAAAACCAAGCAAAAACTTCAATTCTTAAATTTGCATCAGAAGCTGTAATCACTGCCGGAAGGAAACAGTTTAACGCAAGTTCCCGACGCAATGCAGCCCCTTCATTTACAAGTTTTTTTGATAGCAGTAGCTTCATCGTTTGAGCAAAGTTCTTTTCTGTTTTGTTTGATACAGCTTGTTCGAATAACCCTACTATTTGCGAATTTGCAATATGCTCACCTAAATAATCAAGTCTGTCATCAGAATATACCGGACGCCGACGCTTTTGTTTGAAGTTTGCAAGAAAATCCCTGATTGAACCGATGAATGCTGCAAGAGTACCGCTTTTATTCACCTGAATTTGCATTTCGGAGGATTTGCGTAATAATCGAAGGAGTGCATAATCTTGCAAATCTTCCATGACCTCACGGTCAGGCGGAATAGCTGCATCAGAGCGAATTGTTTTTACAAATTCAAGTACCTCTTCTGAAGAAAGAACGAGTGTTTCGCGTGCAAAAGTCCCCTTAATATCATGTACAAATACTAAATGGAGCATAAGGTTATCATATAGTGGGCTTTCAGAATGGCGATGAAGAATCCAATCGGATGCTTTACGGTGAAATTCAGCATTACCAATCATTACTTCTCCGTCAAGCAGAATAGCTACATCGAGAAAATCAGCACCTTCATGTACATTCAAGCGTCCGGGAGATAATGCTTGAAGCTGCTTACCGCTCTGCGTTCGCCATACACGAGACGGCTCGCTCAATAGGGCATGAACACCTCGTTGAAGTGTAATTTCACTAATCCTATCTGTTATGATATGACTCACATTCCAATCTCCGATTGAAAGGAAACTGCCTGTTGACGTGCTTTTACTGCAAAATCTTCACCTTTTGAAGCATACAAAACTGCTCGCGAGACATTTACAATTGCCGGAGCTTTGCCATTTGCCTTCATTGTTGCAGCAGCATCGCCACCTTGAGAACCGACACCCGGGATCAGGAACACGTTATTAGGTGCGTAGGTTCTTATTTCACTTACTTCTGCCGGGTGTGTTGCTCCTACAACGAAACCAAGCTCAGCATTACTTTTCCAAGTTTGAGATGTTTCAACTACATGACGATAGATTGGTTTCGTGCCGGAAATCAATCTTTGAAAATCATCTGAACCTGAATTGGAAGTCAGGGCAAGAACAAAAACTATCTTATTTTGGTATTCCAGAAACGGCTCTACAGAGTCTCTCCCCATATACGGGCTCACAGTAATTGAATCGAAATTCATATCGTCAAAGATTGCTGCGGCATACGCTCTTGAAGTATTACCGATATCACCTCGCTTAGCATCGGCTATCGTGATAATATCATCAGGAATACATTGCAATGTTTCTCGTAGGGCATCCATTCCCTTTTTGCCATATTGCTCATAAAAAGCAAAATTGATTTTATAAGCACACACACAATCATTTGTCGCTTCTATAATTGCCTTATTAAACGTAAATATATTCTCCGGTGTTTTCTTAAGAACATAAGGAAGTTTTGAAATTTCAGTATCCAACCCCACACACAAGCGAGATTTATTTTTTTGCTGAATTGCTTCCAGTTTTTGGAGAATTGTCATACACTTTCCGGTTCGATTTTATAGTTGTTAGAAATAATATTCGATTTAAGAAGCAAGATAGATTTATTTTAAATTTATATGCCCTGTCATTCTGAACGCCCTGAAGAATCTCCATGTGCTGTTTAAGACCGTTACGTGTAGTGCTTTGCGGAGATTCTTCGGTCTAAGAATCC
>CAZGNO010000067.1:0-19676 GCA_964527785.1 uncultured Chitinophagaceae bacterium | reverse complement strand
TTGGGAATGGATGGAAAAAACTATATGTACCACTTCTTAATTTATATCCGTATAAGTCATTGTGACAACTAGCTGTGTTCGTATCTATTACCTACCTTGCAATAATCACCTTCTCTACACGAATATCCGCACCGGCTTTAAACATATAGACATACACACCGTTCTGCAATTCATCCAATTCAATCGGCATCGTGAATGTTCCTGCATTGAAAGGGACATTATCAATTACCCGTCGAACTGTTGCCCCGGTCACACTATGAAGTGAAAGTGAAACAACACTCTGTTTACCTAATGAAAAGCGAATGGTTGCTGATGAAATTGCAGGGTTTGGAACCTGTTCAAGTTCATTCTGTTCGGAATAGGTAGCTTCATGCACACCGATAACAACCGAATCACGTTTCCCGGTAATTTTAAGAATTGTTCCGCCATCACCAGCAATCCACCCCGTAGAATCATTAACAGCTGTGACCCCGGTAAGATAATTTGCTGTTCCGCTCGGCTGTCCTTTCCATGTCTCCCCGCCATCGTTGGTGTTGATAATAACTCCTTCTTCTCCAACTGCCCAGCCAACCTTCGGGCTTGCAAATACAACGGAATGCAAGGGGACTGCTACTCCCGAAAACTGCGTAGTCCATGTATCCCCGCCATTAATGGTATGACGCACTACTCCTACATCACCGACCGCCCAACCTGTTTGTGCATCTGTAAAGTAAACGGCGTTCAATCGTGAGGATGTGCCGCTTGTTTGCGAAATCCATTCATTGCCACCGCTTGTAGTGTGGAGGATTGTTCCGCCGTCACCGACAACCCATGCAGATTGAGGATTAGATGAATATACTCCGTAAAGATTTGACGGATTGCTGCTATTTTGAGAAAGCCAAATTGTACCGCCATTGATTGTATGTACAATTATCCCGTCGTTCCCTACTGCAAAACCGTTCGATTCATCTGCAAAGTAAATTGAATGGAAGGTTGTAGAGGTTGGAGCAGATTGAGGTTCCAGAGTAAACTGAACACCATTGTTTGCCTTGAGGATTGTTCCGTCGGCACCAGTCATCCAGCCGACTTGCGGTGAATGTAAATGAATTGATGTAAGGGCAGATTGGTAGGTGTGTTCAATTCTCTGCCACTGCTTTCCGGAATTGTCTGTTCGCAAGATGATAGAACTGTCACCGACAGCCATACCCGAATTAACACCACTGAATGAGATTGATTTGAGATGTGTAGATGTTCCGTTGGAGAGCACTTTCCATGATGTTCCGCCGTTCAGTGTTTTGAGTAATGTACCACTATTGCCAACAGCAAAGCCGATGTTTTCATCAATGAAATGCAATGAAGACAGTGAAATCGTTGTTTCACTTGGTTGAATAGCCCATGTATCGCCGCCATTATTTGTTGCAAGAATTACTCCATTTGCACCAACAGCCCAGCCGACAGAGGCATTAATGAATTGCACTGCTCGAAGTGCAGCAGTTGTGCCGGAAGTTTGTGATATCCATGTGTCACCACCATTAATAGTTTTAATGATTTTGCCCTTATCACCGACAGCCCAACCTACCTTGTCTGATACAAAATGAACTGCAAACAAAGCGTCGTCTGCTCCGGTAAATTGAGCCAGCCAATTGCTGCCTCCGGTTTGAGTAGTCATTATCAGACCGTTGTTTCCGGCTACCCATCCCCGTAATGTATCTACAAAATAAACGGCGTTAAATTGCGATGATACACCGCTTATTTGTGTAAACCAATTATTACCGCTATCGGTGGTTTTGAGGATAGTAGATTTTGTACCAACTGAATATCCTGTTCTCAGATGTGGAAAATGAACGGAATTGAGGGCATTTGTTGTGCCGCTGCTAATACTTGTCCAGTGCGCTCCTGCATCGTCGGATTTTAGAATAATTCCTCCATATCCTACAGCAATACAAGATGATGGGGAAGCAATACCAAGTGATAGTAATTGTGAGGATGGAATACTGTCGGATACAAGCCACGAACTTCCACCGTCGTGTGAAGCGATTATTGTTCCTGCATTGCCGACAGAAATTACATTGTTTTTGTCAATCATTTTGATTGAATTCAGATGATTGCCTTGTGGCAGAGGATTTTGCCAAACCCAACTTTGCTGGGCATTAGATACAAAACTGCTTGCTATAAATGCAAGCGTAAAAAGTAATGAACGGTGAAACATGGGTTTCCTTTCGATTAAGAGAGATGGATACAAGAATGTAAAAAATGGTAGAGAATAGTGGTATGCAGACTATTTATCATAATAACAAATAAAATAGAAATTCAGTTACTGTAATTGTTCAGAAAACACAGAAATTTAATCTACTACGATGTTCTACCGAATCTGCGGTCAAATTCACCAAGAGGGAAATCAATAACAACCGGTCTTCCATGAGGGCAAACATACGGTGTGGAAGTAGCGAATAAATCTTCGACCAGTCGTCGCATCTCCGGTTCGGAGAGCCGATGCCCGGTTTTAATTGCTGCCTTGCATCCAAACGAAGCTGCCAGGTTATCCCGTTTGTCGGAATGACGAATTTGCTGAAATTCCTCATACTGTGAGAGTATTTCACGCAGTGCTGTTTCTTCTTCTCCGGCATGAACATCCAGTGGTACACCACGTACTTCTGCAAGTCCGTCTTCAAGTGTAATGTCGAACCCAAGACGCTCCAAATCCTCGGATAGTTCATCGAAAAGAGCTTTTTCCGGTGAAGTGAGCATGATTTTCACGGGAAATAACAGTTTTTGCCCATTTGTAAACTGCTCATTCATTGCTTTGAGCGCACGTTCGTACAGAATACGTTCGTGGGCATTATGCTGGTCAATAACCATAACCCCTTTATCCGTTTGCACAAAAACATATTTATTATGCAATTGCCAAACAGTCATTTGTCCCGTAGGTTCATCAAACATCTGCTCGTTGATCGGTACAGGAGTTTGTTCATCCATTGGTGTAGTGCCAAATAGTGCCTCAAATGCACTTTGTTGCGCCTTGCCAAAGATCTGTTTCTGAGAATGTGCGGCGTAATCTTGTGTGGAATTAGAGGGCTTGGATGTTTGATTGTATGACTGCGAATGACTTGCAGCATTTGCCGATGGACGTTCCTGCGGTGAAGAATTTATGATTTCACCTGTTAAACGGTTTACCAGAAGTACATCATTAGGTGTAGAGCTTGGTGAGAGTTGCATTTTCTCAAATGGAGACTGCGCAATCTGTTCACGAAAATGTGCCTCGCGAACCAGATTGCTGCGCTGGAGTGCCTCGCTAACTGCTTGATGAATTGTATTATACACCATTCGCTCATCATCAAATTTAACTTCATGCTTTTGCGGATGAACATTCACATCTACTTTCTCAGCATCAATTTCGATATTCAGCACAAAAAAAGGATGGGAGTTTTTATCCAGTAAATGTTCAAATGGAAAGAAAACGGCATGGGTAAGTGCACGACTGGTTATTGCACGCCCGTTCAGAAAAAAGTATTGTCCGGAGCGTGACTGCTTTGCCATGGATGGCTGCCCGACGAATCCTGAAATTTTTACAAGCGGAGCAGCAAATTCTACAGGAATAATCTGTGAAGCTGACCTTTCGCCCATCAGAGCAACAATCCGCTGCTCTAATGGGGATGGCTTTACATCGAATATAAGTGAGTCGGCATCGTAAAAGATGAACCTGATATCCGGTCGTGAAAGTGCAAACTTCAGCATCGTTTCTGAAATATGACGGAATTCAGTTAAATCAGAACGCAGGAATTTTTTACGTGCAGGAACATTGAAAAATAAGTTACGAACAAAAATTTGTGTACCCTTTTCGGTTTTGAAGGGTTCTATAGTGTCATTTTTAAGCGGTTCGGCACTTAGTTTCCAGCCAAGTTCTTCGTCAGCTTGGCGGGTTCGGATTTCGAGATGTGCTACAGCACCAATCGAAGCAAGTGCTTCACCTCGAAAACCAAGCGTCATGATATGTTCTAAATCCTGAACAGTTTGAATTTTGCTTGTAGCGTGGCGCTTGGTGGAGAGGGCAAGGTCTTCACGATTCATTCCCGAACCGTTGTCTTGAATATGAATCAATTGCTTACCCGAACCACGAACAACAACCGAAACCTGTTCGGCTCCGGCATCCAATGAATTTTCCACTAATTCCTTCACCACAGATTCAGGACGCTGAACCACCTCGCCGGCAGCAATTTGATTGGCAATGTACTCTGGAAGGATGTGGATTCGGTTGCTCATGTCTTAATTGATGTGATGATAAATTGATACCGTTATCACGTATTGAGAGTTGTATGTTCCGGTTTAGAAAACTGCTTTACAAAATATACTATCGAAACAATAACGGCAAACAGATACATACCAAAGACTATAAAAAATAGCTGCGTATCAATCTGCAGACTGAGTGAGGCATTTGAACGGCAGGTAATCTCGAATATAACTGCAAAGAATAATAGGGTACGGCTTCCGATATCCTTCATTAATTGCGCTACAGTGTTCAGCGAAGTTTCTCTGCGCTCAGGTGCAAGCCAATACTCTTTGTTCGGGAGGTTTATCATTGTATCCGGCAATCTTGTCATAAGGGCAGATAGTCCGAAAAACAGCATACCTAAAAACAGCATTAACCCGCCCATGAGGATGATAAATTCCATCTTATTCCCCCAATTATCTGCAGTGCCGTTGAATCCATAATGAATGGCAATCTTATCCGGCATAAGAGGCAGCCAATATATCGCACGGATAATAAATCCTGCAAAGGCAATAAGGGAGATAATATACGGGGCAAATCTTGAGTTCATTTGAATAAGCTGAATGAAATGATAATGAGAAGACCTATAGTTTTTTTGCCGAAAAGAGAATACGTTTGAATCCGTAGAATACTGGTCTTCCTGGTAATACAGTTCGTAATAACGCTTTGTATTTATCTAAAAATAACGATTGCTGTTCAGTAGGTAATTGTTCCATAAACGGAACAAGAAGCGTACCTTTTGTCCACTCAACTATTGCATCAGAGTTTTCAAGAATATGCGGATAGACTTTCAGGAATGCAACTATGTCCGAGCCGCCCAGCGAGAATAGAATCTCAGCATACCGTACAATAGGCAGCACCCACCCGAACCGCTTTGTCGGATTCTTTTGTTCAGAGAAATACTCTGCAAATTCATTTTGTGCCAAATCATGCGCAATGCTATGCGACGGATGGTCCTGATTCCTGGGCATTTGGATTGCGATTTGTCCATTTGATGCCAAGTGTTTCCATAGAGAAGGGATTAATTGCTCGTGATTCCCGCTCCATTGCAATGCAGCATTAGAAAAAATCAAATCGTATTCACCCTCAAAATCCTCGAATGAACAATGTAGAAACGACAATCCTTCTCTCTCATATTGCTTGCTTTTTGAGAGCATCTCAAGCGATGAGTCAATACCAACTACAGTGCTTTCGGGAAGTATATCCGCCAGCCGTCTGGTATGTTCTCCCGTGCCGCAACCGAGATCTATTACCTTCATGCCGGGACGTATTTGCAGCAGTGACATCAAATCATTGACCGGTGCTGAACGCTCTTCTTTGAATTTATCGTATTGGTCGGGATTCCAGGGCATTTCAAATGTAATTAGTAGTCAATGTTGTACTCAAAGTCTATTCATTCATCAGAAAATTCATCTTGCAATTCACCCTTTGCTTGAACTTCTGCTACCCGTTTGTCTCTTCTCTGTTTTGCGAGTACTCTTAAATTTACAATTCTATCCGCTTCATCAACGATTTCAACACCAAGGATTGTTTCAACAACATCTTCCATTGTAATCAATCCCTCAATTCCACCGTATTCGTCCACTGCCATCATCAAGTGCTGTTTGCGTTGGAGGAATTGCGACAATGCCTTGCCAAGCTCTACATTCTCAGGGATAAAATACACCTCACGCATGAGCTCTCTGAGGATTCTGCTTTTACGACCGTTCAACGCAGCCCTGAGTACGTCTTTTGTCATCACATAGCCCACAACACCATCAAGAGAGTTGCCTTCCCAAACAGGAAAACGGGAATACATCTGCAATTCGGGGAGACGAAGTACTTCACCGACAGTTTTATCGGCGTTGCAGCTAAACACCACTGTTCGAGGGGTCATAACATCCGACACCTGAACTTCACTAAATCCCATGATGTTTTTGAGAATACGATATTCTTCGTCGTCGAGTGTACCTTCTTCGCGGGCTGTATCTACAAGTGCGTCAAATTCTTCGCGTGATTCTTCTTCAGAAGGCGGCGGTGCAATCGAACGATTGATTGCGCTCAGCAAAAGTACAGTCGGCTTTGAGAAAGTGGTAACTACACTCACAAAAACGGCAGTTTGGTTCGTAACTTTCTCTGCAAAGCGTTCCCCTAGAGCAAATATTATTGTTCGAAGTAGGAGAATAAGGGCAAAAAGAATCAAACCACCGCCGACAGAGAGCTCCCATAAGCCAAACGAATCACCCCACATTGCAATAAAAATTGATGCAAAAACAATCAAGAGTAATTCAAGTGCGTTTAATGCCATTGCCTCCAGCGATCCGGTTTGTTGAGCAGCAGAGAGGGTTCGTGTGAATTTTGGGTGAATTTCACGGTAGGTTTCTAAAAAAACCGCAGAAAGTCCTGCTGCTGCTCCGGCAAAGAACCAGCAAACTGCAGCCATTAGTACAAAAAAACCGACAATAAAGAGTTCCATACCTGTTGCTTTTAGTTACTGAACTGTTTATCCACAATTGTGATTCTGTTTGGATAGCTGATATTACCTATAATTGTCGAAACAGTTGGAAGGGCATCTAATTTAATATGAGAAGCACTTCCTTTTGCTCCTCCGAGAGCTAGAGCTAAATTTACCAAACCATCATAGCCCTTATTACCAAAAAATTCATATAAGTCCATCGAAACGGCGACGGGAACCATAGTTGTTTGCCCATTTCCGGGTATATCAAGGGGTTTTGAAATGTCCCCTTTGATTGTCGGAAGGTCGTCAATTATCAGTTGAAAATCTAAACTTGATAATGTTGCCGTGCGCTGAGGAGCAGTTCCTTTGCCATCGTTCGGATTAATTGCGGCAATATTGATTGTAAAAGTCGCAGGAAATTTATTTGTTGCAACTGCCCTGGAAAGTGCAAGTCCATCCGTAATTGAAAAATCTGATATTTTAGATTTATTGTCAATTTGAACTCCGGCTATTCGAAAGTTCGATACATTTTCAAGTTTGAATTGCAAGCGTTTTAAGTTGTTCAAGGCATTAAGAATCGAAGGGCAGCTTTGTAAGGAAAATGTAATCACAACACACATCGAAAGAACTGCTGTACGCCTAATTACAGCAAAAGTATTTGGGAGTAATTTCATAAATTCTACGTAAGATATGTAATAAAATAGTAAACTTGATTGTGAAAGTATATAAAAAGCCGCAGTTACGCAGCCCGGTCGTGGCTCTGATAACTACGGCTATCTTGAAATACTACTCGCTTTTACAGCGAAATAGGGACTTTTACATACCGGAATCAGTGAGCGCGTCGCCACCGCCGTGTTGCACTAATAATTCTTTGAGGGCTACTACTTTTTTACGTTCCACATTTACTGAGGAAAGAAGTTTTACTTTAGCAATAAGCAATTTTTCTTCAATTGGTTTGCTCAGGAAGTCGTCGGCTCCTGCTTCGATTGCTTTAAGCTGATTGGAGATGTCATTGAGCGCTGTAACGATAACTACTGGAATACGGTCAGTCGTTGGTGATTCTCTCAGCCGTTTAACTGTTTCATAGCCATCTAAACGAGGCATCATCACATCAAGCACAATCGCATCAGGTGAGCGTTCTGCCACTTTTTCTAAGCATTCTATACCATCATACGCTTCGGACGCTTCGTAGCCGTTGGCTTCTAAATACCGCCGAAGAAGTTTTGTGGTAATCCGATTATCGTCTACTACCAAAATGTAGGGTTTTGCCATTGCTGAACTCCTCAATAATACAGAAAGTCATAATTCAATTTTGTGTGCAAAAATAACGTCTTTTATTGATTTATATGCGGAAAATTTATTGGAACGATAAAATGTGTGTTTGGTGTGCTCTCGGAAAGCATTCGAATAGCCCCGAAAAGCTGACCGATACCAAAGCGAATTAGCAAACTTATCGGTGATAAATTACGTTCCTGAAGTTCACCGAACGGCATAAGAATTGAAGTGGTTTCGTAGCTTTTATCGAATAATGCGTCATGGCGTTTTTTTTGTGATGAATTAATTTTTTTCTTCAAATCTTCCACTTGTTTTTCTGTATGGTGCTGAGCAGCGTTTACTGCACCAACAAGCGATTGGTCAATGCTTGATGCGTATTGTAAGATGCTTGCAAATACATCCTTGAGTTTTGCAGTAGATGAAATAAAAAGCTGTTCTCCTCCCGCATCTGCTGTTCGTGAGACTAATTCTTTCTCGATGAGCTGCCACGAACGCATGAAAAAATCCGGTTTAAAATTATTTTTCTCTAAAAAACGAACTACTGACGGGGGAGTGAATGTAGCTGAATGACGTGGTTTTACCATTGGCATTTGTACGTCGAAGAATTTGTAGGCAGCGTGCAGTTGAGCCAAATAAGCTATTTCACCCGGTCCTCCAATATATGCAATGGTCGGGATAATGTCATCCTGTATAATTGGGCGCAAAAGTACGTTAGGAGAAAACATCTCCGGATTGTCCTCTGCACACCGAATGATTTGCTCCCGCGAAAAATGAAATTCACCTGCTGTATATGTATTGCCCCCATCGTCTGAACGAAGTTTTAAACGCTTACCATCATAATGAAAAAATAGATTTACATCGGATGCAACAGCTTGAATATGAAAACCAGCTTTTTCGAGTTCTGTGGAAGTGTGGTCAATTATGCTCTTCGTTCCTCCAAACTCTTCTATTTCTTTACGGATAATCCGACTAAATAATCCATTCTCGCGAGCAAGTGATGCAGAAATAAATAAAATTCCTGAATCAGCCAACATGAGCTGCAGAAGTTTGGTAAAGGCAGAAGTCCATCCGGCTCCACTATGATATATCTCTCGTAATTGAAGCATTACACCTTCACTAAATTCCGATTTTGGGAATGTAGCTTCGATGTTGTCTAACACACCTACAATTTCATCACCAAATTTATGATAAGCCACAGGAATAGTAGTAGTAAGTTCTTCGCTGCAAGCTATGGGAATAAGTTCATTCTGAGCTGATAGGATAGTTGTCTTTGCTGCTTCTGCGCTGTCTGCATCGTTATCCTCAATCCAAAATATTGGAACTACCGGTAATGACATTTCACTCGAAATCTGCTTGGCTGACTGAACTGCTGAATATGCCTTGAGGACAGTATAGAGTGCTCCACCCAGAAAACCTACTTGCTGACCTGTTACTACAGCCATTGTTTTGGGTTTGGCTAACAGTTGTAAGTTTTCATTTTGTTCCTGTGATAAATTCAAGCCGTCCATAGTTGAGATGATTGCACTTGTCAGTTCGTTGCGTCCGTTGAACGATTCGGCAATTGTGCGCCAATCTGCCGGCTGAATGTTTTGAGCAGGAAAATGAGAATGCAAGAGAGGATTACCCGCGATAAATTCCGAGAAAAGATGTGAAAATCGTAAATTACTAAAAGGGATTGTGTACATAGATACTGTGGATAAGAAAATATAAATGCAGGATAACAGGACACTCATAACGCACCAAGTAAAATTTTCTTTTCTTTGTAGTGCAATTTTTATTCTTTTAATTCGATTTATACGCTTCAAATTCTATAGTCAAACATTCATTTATTTATCATTATTATAGGTTATAGTATGGAAAATAATACAAACTCTTCAAAACTCACAACGGCATCAGGCAGACCCTATGTCGAGAATGAGAATACTATGAGCGTCGGACAGCATGGTCCTCTCTTGCTCCAAGATTACATTCTTCACGAGAAAATGGCACATTTTAACCGTGAGCGTATCCCTGAGCGCGTAGTTCACGCCAAAGGCAGCGGTGCTTTCGGTACTTTAACGGTAACACATGATATTTCCAAGTACACAAAGGCGAAAATCTTTGGTGCAATAGGCAATCAATGCAGGGTTCTTCTGCGCTTCTCGACTGTAGGCGGGGAAAAGGGAAGTGCCGATACCGAACGCGACCCGCGTGGTTTTGCTTTGAAATTATATACCGAAGACGGAAACTGGGATTTAGTGGGTAACAACACTCCCGTTTTCTTCATTAAAGACGCAAAGAAATTTAGTGATTTTATCCACACCCAAAAACGTGAGCCCAAATCGAACCTCAAAAGTCCTACGATGATGTGGGATTTTTGGAGTTTGAATCCAGAAAGTTTGCATCAAGTGATGATTCTGATGAGCGACAGGGGAACGCCGTATTCTTATAGAAATATGAACGGTTACGGCAGTCATACTTATTCGATGATTAATGCCGCGAATCAAAGAGTATGGGTTAAATTCCACTTTAAAACTCAACAAGGAATCAAAAACTTTAACGCAAATGAAGCTAATGGAATGCGTGGTGTTGATCCGGATCATGCCCAGCGCGATTTAGTAGAAGCAATCGAGCGCGGTGATTTCCCTAAATGGAGTTTGAAAATTCAAGTGATGACCGACGAGCAAGCCAAAGCGTTTCCTTTCAATCCGTTTGATTTGACGAAGGTGTGGCCTCACGGTGACTTTCCGCTGATTGATGTTGGTACGCTGGAACTGAACGAAGTCCCCCAAAATTACTTTGCAGAAGTTGAACAAGCTGCTTTTGCACCGGCACATATTGTGGACGGCATTAGTTACTCTCCCGATAAAATGTTACAAGGGCGGATTCTCTCCTATCCTGATGCGCACCGTTACCGCTTGGGTGCAAACTACGAACAGATTCCTGTGAACCGCTGTCCGTATATGGGTGTAAATTATCAACGTGACGGGGCAATGCGCACCGACGGTAATGGAGGTAGTGCTCCGAATTACTTCCCGAACAGTTTTGACAATGTGATCGTTGACCAATCGTACAAAGAGCCGTCTGTGAACCTTGATTCGATGGTTGCTGACTGGTACGACCGCAACGGTGAAGGCGACAACGACCATTACACGCAACCGGGCTTGTTATATACAAAAGCAATGAACGAAACCGACCGTATGAATCTCATTTCTAATATTGTGGGTGCGATGAGTGGTATTTCGGGTCCGAAGCGTGATGAAATTATCAATCGTCAGATTTGCCATTTCTTCCGTGCTAATCCTGAATTGGGTGCAGGGGTTGCTGCTGGGCTTGGGGTGGAAGTCAATCCAGAGATGTTTAGATAATAATATACCTATAGGATGAGCTGAAAGTTAAAAAAGCGAACCGTAGGGTTCGCTTTTTTTATGTGTGCCATTTTATGTGTAGTTTAGTATAAAGAATCGAAACTAAAATCGTTTTAATTGATAACATCATTACAATATAGTTATTAGTTTTTTATGAAGCTAAAGAGAATGTCTATCAGTTAATTAACCAATCTAAATAGTAATGAAAGAAGTAAGCAAATATAAATATTGGGAATTTTTCAATCCAACACTAAAGGCATTGCATAATTTAGGTGGTTCCGGATCTGTTGATGAGATTGAAGAGCAAATAGCAACAATGCTTCAGGTAAATAACGAGCAGTTAAATGAGATTCATCGTGGAAGCACCACAAAATTTTCATACAAAATTGCATGGGCTAGATATTATTTAAAGCGTTTTGGTCTTCTGGAAAATTCGTCACGAGGTGTTTGGGTTCTTACAGAAAAAGGAATTAAAACAATAACTGTTGATGCACAGGCAGTGAAGCGAAAAATTAGTTCAGAGGGCAGAGTACATAAAAACAGCAAGGAGTCTCCAAGAATTGATACGGCTGAATTACCAGATGAAACAGACTACAATGTAGAAATTCAAAAAATTACATGGCAAGAACAACTCATTGAAGAATTGCAAAAAATTGACCCAAGTGCATTTGAGCGGTTATGCCAAAGACTTCTTAGAGAACTGGGTTTTCAAAACGTTGAAGTGACAGGTAAATCAAATGATGGTGGAATTGACGGGAAGGGGATGTTGCGGCTCGGAGGTGTTCTGTCTTTTCATGTGATTTTCCAAGCAAAAAGGTATAAAGGAAGTGTTTCTCCATCAATTGTTAGAGATTTCAGAGGTGCAATGGTTGGGAGGGCTGATAAAGGATTAATCATAACGACAGGTAGTTTTACAAGGGAAGCAAAGCGTGAAGCATCACGTGACGGAGCACCCCCAATAGATTTGATAGATGGTAATGATTTGGCAGAAAAACTGAAAGAATTAGGACTTGGTGTAGATATAGAACTTGTCGAAAAGGTAACAATCAAGAAAGATTGGTTTAAAAATATATAGTAAAATTTTCCTATGCTCCACTTCAAATGCCTAGACCATCCAAATCTGCATCCCAACAGGGAAAGAGCAAGAGGCAAGTGACTTCTACACTACTATTATCGGTTTGACCGAAATCCCAAAGCCAAAAGAACTATTGGCAAACGGCGGACTGTGGTTTGCAATTGCCGATATTCAGCTTCATATCGGAACAGAGAATGAAATTTGTAAATCGAAACGTCATCCTGCATTTGAGGTGGTGAACTTGGAAGAGTCAAAAAGCTATCTGATTAGCAAGGGGGTACAAATCAAAGAAGAAATTAAAATTGACGGCTGTGAACGGTTTTCATTCATTGACCCGTTCGGAAATAGGATAGAGCTTTTGGAGAAAGAGTAAGGATTATTTGTACCCCAAAAAAGATATATTGAAGTAATAGAATAATTAATAAGCATATCCATCCCCCAATGCAACAACAAGAATCCCACCCCTGGAACTGGTTTGCCCCCACACACAGCAAAACCCTCATTGTCGGTACGTTCCCGCCTACTAAACGCAACTGGAAATATGATTTCTTTTACCCGAATACATCCAACCTGTTCTGGAGAATGATGGCACGGATAGCAGGTAGCGAGCTAATGCACTTTTCAGGAGAGGAAGCAATAAATGAACGGAGGAACATCCTTGAAAAACTAGGTGTTGCAATTACCGACATGGGAAGCAAGGTTCTCCGCAGTGACAATAGCTCGTTGGATGAAAACCTGGCGATTGTTGAGTACATGGACATCTTTCGGATTCTGGATGAGAATCCCGGTATTTCCAAAATAATGTGCACAAGCAGCAGTGGGAAGGTGAGTGCAGCACTGTGGTTCTCTGAGTTCCTCAAATCTAGAGGAATACTCCATAAATTCCCCAAAGGTCAGAAGCCCATTAAAAGTGAAATCGTATATAATGATAAAATAATTCAGGTGGTTATTGCGTATTCACCATCAGCAAGAGCTTCAAATAGAATCTCGTTTGAAAGACTTGTGGAAATATATAAAAGTGAAATAGTGGGTTAAAAAATGACTTGAGGGATAGTTTGTTTCGGAATTACGAAACAAACAAAGACTTACTTCGGTTATTCTTTGCTCAGTAGATATATGCTTTGTAAATTTGTACATCATTCATCTTTTATTTGGTAATAAGGAATATAGTCATGAAAACTACGTACCGTTTAATTGCTGCTTTCGTTTGCGGTGCTACTGCAGTAATAGTTGGATTTACTTCGCAATCGTTGGCACAAACTGCAGCACAACGTATAGCTGTAGTAGAAGAATACACCAGTGCTACATGCTATCCGTGTACTACTGCCAGTGTCGTTCTAAAGCCCATTGTAAAACTTTCGAATGGTGTGATAGCAGTTCGGTATCACTTTTTTTACCCAACACCCGGCGATCCTTTCTATTCGGCAAACAAACCTGAAAACAACAACCGCAGCCGACTATATTTTGGAAGTAATCCCGGACTTCCGGCAGCCAGAGTAAACGGGCATCACAATGTAGATCCTCAATCAAGCAATCAGGTAACTGATGCAATTAAACTTGATCAAGCTCAGCCATATCCTGTTAAAATAGAAATACTCCACGATAAAACCGACCCAAATAATGTTAAAGTCAAAGTTTCGATTACCTCAGATATTGCGCTTTCAAACTATACACTGCAAACCATAGTGACCGCTCATGATATTACACTTGATAAGCTGCCGCTCCTACCGGACGATTATACAGAAACATTAGAACACTGGAATGGTGAAAAAGAATTTGCGGATGCACTGTTGAAAATCCTGCCTGATACCAACGGAACACAAGTAGAACTTGCCGCTGGAGTTCCTAAAACATTTGATTTTACGTATACACCTAAAAAGAGTGATATATGGAAGTTGGATGAATTGACAATCGTTGCGTTCCTTCAAAATAATGCTACCGGTGAGATTATACAAGGAGCTACGTCCCTTACTGGGCAAGTCGGCTCTATGGTAGGGACTACTGTCAGTTTCTTCCCATCAGTTGCTCCGGCTTTCTTAGTTGCAAATCCAAATGAATCTGTCGAAACAAAGCTGGTTATCGGAAATGTTAGCTCAACAGCAATGCAATATTCAGGACTTACTATCACAACAGCCCAGCGTACTCCTGCTGACTGGAAAATGACAACCGACAATTACTCACCCGATTTTACAATCGAACCGGGCAAAACGAAGGAAATTACCATAAAGTTAACCCGTGGTACATCGGTCGGTTCGGGTGCAGTTGAAGTTAGCTTTAAAGAAGTAGGAGGGCGTACATTGAGTGGTGTACCAATCACGATGGTGGCAAAAGAGACAGAGGGCTTCTTAGTGATTGATAACACTGCAAATAAAAACGAACCATTTGCTTCGGCAATCGCAGCCCGTACAATCAAGAAAAAATATACCGAGATTTCAGCAGAACATATCAGGGGCTATTCACACTTATTCCCGAATTTCAAAAGAATGATTTGGAACGGTGCCGATAGCGGAGTAGTGGATATTAAGGACTTTGCTTTTATCAATTCAAAAATGAAAACCGGGATTTCAGTGATAATTAGCGGACAGCGAAATTCGTATGAAGCACAGTTCAACGGCGTAAAAGCAGAGTTGGATACATTTGGGCTTACGTTTTTAGGTTCGTCGAAGGTAACTTCATTTACGGTGACCGGGTACGCAGGAGATTCAATCTCTAATAATTTCAGTGAATTGTGCTCTACAGCCGGTATATACCCGCTCTACAAACTATCGCTTACCAAACCTCCAAAAGCAGGGGTAACTCCATTTCTTGCGATTGCAGATACGATTATTGCTGCTCGTTACCAAACTCCTACAGCCAGAATGATATATTTGGGCTTTAATCCGGCAATTATTCAAAATGCTTCGAGCCGCAATGCAATGATTGATAAGGCGATTACGTGGTTGGAGGATTTTTCGTTTACACCACTGGTTAAGCTTTCGGCTGCTGAAACACTGGATTTTGGTGTAATCACTTCATCTTCAAGGATGCTTCCTCTAATGATAAGTAATGCTGGGAACGTACCGTTTGAAGTATCCGAAATGACAGTTACAGGTAAAGATTCCTTAGCATTTACATTAAATACAGGTGTTCAGGGTATGGTTATACCTGTAGGAGGAAATCAAGAAATAGCAGTTACATTCAATCCTTCTAACGAACTCGATAATACGGCTACACTCGAAGTAAAATCAGGAGTTCAGGGAGCTCAAAAACTTTCGGTTGCACTTAAAGGTAGAAAGTCATCAACTTCTGTGGATGAAGGTGTTGCATCATCATCAATACTTTCAGTACAACCAAATCCTGCACGCGATGCCATAAGCGTTTATTATTCTACATCAGGTAACGAACACGTAGTGTTGCAATTGCTTGATGTTCTCGGGCACGAAGTGCAGAATGTTGTAGTAGGAGAAGTTGGGGACGGTAGTCACACAGTACATATAGAAACATCTGAGTTGCCGTCAGGAATGTACTCTGTAGTATTACTAATAGGTAATAAACGTACTCAAGCTCCGGTAATGATTGTCAGGTAATTTAGGCATGATACATCACGAAATCATCGAGCAAATTGCTGCTGAATTTGAACATAGGTCTAACCCTCAAATGGCGGAAAAGATGGCTCAGTATATGAGAAATTTATTCCCTTTTTACGGCATACAAAAGCCGGACAGGGCAATGATTCTCAGACCATTAATGAAAGAGCTTATAAAGGTCAGTACAAGGGAGAATATTGAGGAGATTGCCCAAACGCTTTGGAATAAACCTCAGCGAGAGTTCCAGTATATTTGTATCGAATATCTGGAGAAAGTTCAGAAGCACTGGCAAGAGGGCAGGTCAATCCGTTTTTTTGAAAATTTAATAGTTACCAAGTCATGGTGGGATTCAGTTGATTTTATTGCTTCTCATCTTGTAGGTAAGTATTTTCTGCAATATGAGTGGGAATTACCGGACATTATTGATAAATGGAATACTGATGATAACTTTTGGCTAAATAGAACGGCAATCATTTATCAATTATCATACAAAGAAAAAACGGATGTTGATATTCTCAGTAAAGTGATTGAAACTCATATAGAATCTAAAGAGTTTTTCATTCAGAAGGCAATCGGTTGGGCTTTGAGGCAATATGCGTATACAAATCCTGAATTTGTATTGTCATTCGTTCAAAATCATAAACTTGCCCCTCTCAGTAAACGCGAAGCATTGAAGAATTTGTAATCTACCGGTCTTTCTCACTGCCCAAAACATAAAACAGCCCTTTGTGCAGATACTCGTACAAAGGGCTGTTTTATTATAATTATATTGCTCTTATCGCTGAATCATCAGTAAACTTGTAGAGACTACCAAGCCGTCAACACCCGTTGCCACAAGGCGGTATGCTCCAACCGGTAATGACGAGATATTGGGCAGTAGGGTACTACTTGAACCGTTTGTCAATTCTGTTGAGCAGGCAGCTACTTTACGTCCTATAGCGTCAAATAGACTGAGGTCTATCCGCTTATTAGTATGATTGTTGCTTAGATTCACAATCACACTTTCATCTGCCGGATTGGGTGTTACTGTCATTGCAAAGCCCGATTGAGAAGAAGTGCCGTCTTCCAATCCTAAAACTTTGGAATTTCCTTCAAGGGTAACTAGTCTGTCAGTTTCTCCGAGAATTTCAATATGCAGAGTATCCAATTCCTTTTTGCCGATTGAATTTAAAGATGAATTATATCGAAGAATTATGGTGTGATTTGCACCAACAGGAAGAGATAAATCTGAAGTAATTTCTCCGTTTATAATTGAAAATGCCGAACCTTTATGAAGATAAACCGAGTGAAGTGTAATTACAGAATTAGTTGCATTGGAAATGGTAATTGTATCTGTATCATTGCTATTGGGTAAACCATTCATCCCATCAACATCAGTATGAAATGTTAGATTGCTTGAGCTTACTTTTATTGAGGACTTAATGAATTTTCCTTCGAGAGGAATATGTATTTCTGAACGGCAAGCTGCAAGAGCAATCGTTAAGTAGTCACGTTCAGGAGTTGTGTCTTCTGCTGCAGCAGTAATTGAATTGTAATCAATCGTTAGCGTATGTGTAGTGGAGGGTGCGAGTGCAAAGCTGTCATTAATCACTCCGCCTGAAATTGTAAATGCAGTTCCGACACTCAAGAGAATAGATTTAATGTATATCGTTTCATTCGTTGGGTTTGTAACGGTAATTGTTTGGGTAACTGTAGTATCTGCAGTAAATACTTCAAGAGAAAGCTCAGCAGGGGTAATTGACGGCTGTCGTGCATAATGATAGCGGATAGTATCAAATACGCTATTTCCGGCTTTATCAGTAGCTACAACCACCGCATATGCATCCGTTCTTCTGTCTTTGACTACCAGTTTAAAATCAAATGTCGTTACTTTCGGTGACGGATTGTTTTTTATTGGAGTAACCATGTACAAGTTGTAATTATAGCTTGTTGAGTCAAGAATATAAATGTCAGAAATTCCCTTGTCCTTCTGAAGCGAATCATTTGATGAATATATGAAGCTCCGAAGCTCGGTTGCATGGTAACTAAAGTCACCGCATTCTTCGGATTTATTGAGAACCGGGGGAAGAGTATCAATCTCTGTAGATGCGAAGCCGGTTATAGTTCCCGTTTCTGTAGGCCAGCCGTATGAATTAACGAACCCAAAACCATAAACATATCCGCCTAATACTGTTTCGCTTGAAGCTATATGAGCACCTTGAGTAACAGCAAGTCGTCCCCAATAGAGATTTGAATTGGGTATATTATTAGTAAGTATCTGCGGGTAATATTTATAGACCTGTTTTCCATCCAATGTAAGAGATTTCAGTTTCGTTTGGTTTATATCAGAAGTATCTCCCTCAATAATAAAACTGAAATAATTTTTATCAAATGCAGCACTTACCGGAGTTTGGAAAGCTACAGAACTAAGGAATTGTTCCTTGGCGGTAATGGTCATCATGAACGGGTCAAAATTTCCCTGACTGTCCCAATCATCTGAGTAGGCATATTGCATTACTAGAATCGGCTTATCAGCTTCCCATTCTGTTGTACCATTAAATCCAACAATCGCACCTACACCTGCCCATGTATTAAAATCCTCATATAAATCACCGGCTTTTGCGAGTATAATATCACGTTGTCCCAGCAGCGTCTTTGAAACTTTATCATAATATTTCATTTTGACGCTTGTATTTGCCTTCGATGCAACCACTCTATAAAAGTCACCTTTACCGGCTCTTTCAAGTTCAATTGAATAGTACTGTTTGCCCCATGCGTTTACCGGCTTTGTCATTTCGCACATATGGTTACGTCCACCTGGTGTGTTTACAGGCAGGGCTGTTCTTTCGTGATAAGAGATAACACCTATTGGTTTATTAGCAGTAATTTTTGACCCGGTAAGGTCGAAAACGCCTATTGACTTTCCGTCGCCAACAACATTAAAAACCTCTCCTTTATTGAGGATAACATTGAATATCTGACCAATTTTAGAGCCGCTTCGTGTCATTGCAACTTTTTCGCCTCTGCCTCTCAATGTTACTGCAACTTCAGTCTTATCTTCAGAAGCAACTACTATAAACCCACCACCCCATGGACGGTACTCACCAAAGTCATAATAAGAACAGTGTATATATTCCGTTCCCCATGCGCTTACCGGCAATGCGAGATAGCCATCTGAAGTAAGCTCTTTTGCATTCATCATATAGACAGAAATCGGTTCGTCTGCGGTAATATGAATCCCACGCGGATCGGGTATTTGTGAACTTACAATTTCAAAGTCATAACTTGCTGACCCGTCTTTGCTGGAGAAAACCACCACCTCATTCGCTTTCAGTTTTTTAGAACGGGCAAAGCCGGTTCCGGGAACCTCTAAGGTTACAATTGTGTTGTAACTTGAAGTAACGTAAAATTCCAATTGAATTGTTGGCTGCGCTTTTGTATCGTTGAGAGGAACTGCAAGCCAAAATTCACGACCTCGAGTGGAGGTACTGCTAAATTGTGTATTGATTTGAGAAGTACCGATATGTACAAGCTCAAAAAAACAAAGTAGAAGAATACAGCAACGGTAAAAGTTTTGCATAACGACCTCATAAATAGGTGTATAAATTAAAAAATAAGAAAAGAATATTTTTTATATATTGTGTGGAAAAATAACCGAGCAGAAATAATTCATTGAATTTTTATATTCAATAACTTAGTGATGTTACGCAAGATTATATTGATTAGACCTTATCAACAACAAATTTACACA
>CAZGNO010000066.1:0-20299 GCA_964527785.1 uncultured Chitinophagaceae bacterium | reverse complement strand
GTCGAAGACTCCTTCAGAATGACAGAAGGAAACTGTCTTATTTTTTATGTCATTGCATTATTTTGTAGGCGGCTCGGCGACTATCAGGAACTCAGCATGACATTGCTACTTCTTCTAGTAACAAAAAGTTACGTCACACAGTGCGGAGTCGAAGTGTGCAAATACTTGCCAATTTATAGAATGTAGATTTTTTCAAACGATTTGAATTAATTCTACATTAACAATGACCTTTCAGATTGTAGCCATTTTGCGATGTTCCGAAATCTTGCACTCATCCGAACAGGAATGGTGGTGTGTCTCCTCACATTCAGGGCAGCAGAAATACTGCTTATTACAAAACATATTAGCACAATTGATATACCTGTCTGACTTTGTACCGCAATGCAGACATTCCGACACAATCACATCTTCTTCTGTGTGATTAATGGGAACAGATATGCGCTCGTCGAACACATAACACTTCCCGTCGAATAATCTTCCCTTTACCTGCTCATCCTTGCCATACGTAACGATTCCGCCATGCAACTGGTACACGTCTTTGAATCCTTCTTTGAGCAGAAGTCCAGTAAACTTTTCGCATCTGATACCACCCGTGCAATACGTAAGAACCTTTCTATCCTTAAACTCACACAAATTCTCTTTTACCCATGCCGGAAATTCCTTGAATGATCCTAGAGGCGGACGAATTGCATTTCTGAAATGCCCTAAATCATATTCATAGTCCGTACGGGCATCCACAATTACAACATCTTCTTCGGTCATTGCCTTGTAGAAATCAACCGGCTCAAGATACTGACCCGTTATTTCGTTAGGGTTAAGTTCATAATCCAACCTAAACGTAACTAGTTCGGCTTTGTGTCGTACAAAGATTTTACTAAAAGCGTGCTTGTCAGCATCGTCTATCTTAAATACGGTTCCGGCAAAACGTTCATCCGATAGCAGATGCTTCATGTAGGCATCCGTTTGTTCAGGCGTTCCGGAGAGTGTTCCGTTAATGCCTTCGGTTGCAATTAAAATTCTTCCTTTGACCCCCAGACTTTTGCAGTAGACAAGATGCTCTTTTGCAAATTGTTCGGGATTATCAATGGTAACATATTTATAGTATAATAAGATTCTATAGGGGGGATTTGAAGTATCCATAGCTGGCTCGATTGAAAACTGTTCAAAAAAACGTATTACTACTCAAATTTTTATTCTTGCTCGGGAAGTGAGGCATCAATCAACCGGAGTTTGATTGATTCGACGATTCGTTTGGAGCGTTGGAGGATAGTGCATTCATACCCATTGGTAAGAATCACTTCATTTGCTTCGGGTATTCGCCCTGCAACCTGATTAATCCATCCGCCGATTGTTTCGTATTCCTCTGCTTCAGGCAAGGGAACAGGCAGATACTCATTCACATCTGCAATCGGTGCGCTTGCGCGAATAAACCATTCATCTCCGCGTTTTTCGACTATAGAAATTTCATCGTCGTATTCATCTTGAATCTCACCGACCAATTCTTCCATAATATCTTCAAACGTTACGATTCCGCCGGTACCTCCAAATTCATCCAACACGATAGCCATGTGTGCTCTTCGCTTTTGCATATCACGCATTAATTTGCTTATTTTCTCGGTTTCCTGCACAAAAAAAGCTGGACGAAGAATATCTTGAAGCAAAATTAAATCTCGATGATTCATCATCGTCACCAAGTCTTTGGCATAGACCACCCCAATAATATTATCAATTGATTCGCGATAGACAGGCATTCGGGAATACCCTTCTTCCATCACTTTTTCAATAATTAGATTACCCGGCATTGACATTTCAAGACCAACAATCTTTCGACGAGGCACCATGATTTGATTGGCAGTCGTTTCACGAAATTCAAATACATTCTCCAGTAGTTCATGCTCGTCCGATTCAAGCACACCGACCTTCGAACTTTCTTCCAAAAGATAGCGCAACTCATCGGCACTGTGAAGCTCTCCTTCACGGCTGATTTTCAAGCCAACCATTTTCAGAAGTGCAATAGAAAGACGATTTAAACTCCAAATAAATGGCTTAAACAGAATATAAAAACCGCGCAGAGGTAACGCCACTACCAAAGCAACAGTCTCGGAATATTGAATTGCAATTGATTTAGGTGCTAGTTCACCTAAGATTATATGAAATGCCGATATAAGAATAAAAGCAACCGTAAAGGCAATTTGGTGAGTTAAAGCAATTGAAATCTGGATACCGACAGCAGACATTCCTGCAGCAATTATTTCTGCAATGACCGGCTCCCCGACCCACCCCAATCCTAAACTCGCAAGGGTAATACCTACCTGTGTAGCAGACAGGTACGAATCGAGATGCTCAATAATATGCTTTGTTGTGGTTGCAAAGCGATTCCCTGTTCGTACCAACATTTCAATCTGTGAAATGCGCACTTTTACAATGGCAAATTCCGCAGCAACGAAAAAACCATTTAAAAGAACCAGAAACAGAGTAAAAATCAAATCGAATATCATGCAAATAGTCTCGTGTGGTACATATTATCACCGTGCTATTGTTGTAAAATTAGTTTTTGTGTTCGATAGTGAAATCGTTTGTCGAGATGGAAGCCAAAATATTGTGCAAAAAAATCATGAATTTGTGTTTTTTGTGAATCTGTCAGTGAAATAGTGAGAGTTTCCGCTAAAGTGCATTCTGACAGACGTTGCAGTTCTTGTAATGTTTGCGGCTCAAACCTGAAACCTTCTCTGTATTGTCCAAGTTCAGGAACTATTACGCTTCCGTCTGTAATCGAAAATATAAATTCACCTGTATCGGAAGGAATCACCTTCTCGCCTGTTTCAAAACAAATCGAAAAATTAGGAGCAAACCCCATAATTTCAGCGAGGCGAATCTGAAAAGCAACCAGCAGTGAATATTCATTTCCGGACGCAGCATTAAGAAGCTCTAAAGCTGAACAGAGAAGCCGAAAAATCGGGATATTCACCTCTTCAGATTCTTGCGTTACCGATACTAATTCTGCAATTGCCAAGCCGACAGTCAAGCGGTCGTAATCTTCTGCCAAACGGCGGAGAGGTATAGTAGTCTCTGATTTTGCAAGAAGGTGCAAGTCCCTCTGAGATTTTTTATAGATTGTAAGGGTACTGTGGTTAAGCGCCTCTAGTGTTGCTCCAAACTTACTTTTGGGATTACGCGCACCTTTGGCTAGTAACGACAGTTTCCCGTGTTGCAACGTATAGACTGTCAGGATTTTACTCGTTTCACTAAACTTCCGTGAATGAAGAATTATTGCTTCGTCGGTTATAATCATTTGGTCGAATCTCTGGATACGTAATTACGTAAAATTACACAATTCTTAGGAATTATGTAGCTAATTGGAGTGACTGTCAGATTTGAATTTTTGATGAAACGCTATGTGATACAGTAGAATAAACGTGCATTTAGATTATGAAATGTCACATTTCAAAATAGACATCTACTTACAGTTTTTCGCTTCGTACAATCATTTTCTATTATAACCCCAATCATCCTTTCGGTGCTATGTAATTCTATAGCCATTTACTGTAATTTTTGATATTTATTCAATAATTTCATGAAGTTAATGTCTATTTTATTAACAAAGTGTATGAAAAATGACTACATTTTTACGGTCAGAATGGTTTTAGACAGTAATCAATGTTCATTTTCATTAAAATTATGGTAATTTTGTACAATAAACGATAGAAACGCTCTATTTACGTCTCTGTAACTAATTAAAAAAAAGCTAACAGAAAATATCTCTCAAGGGAAGAAAACCATGGAACGGATTATGTTCAAATCAAAAATCCATCGAGCGAACATAACACAGGCAGAACTTCATTACGAAGGAAGTTTGACTGTAGATGAAGAACTGATGGAAGCTGCGAACTTGCTCCCGTATGAAAAGGTTTCTATTGTTAATATCAATAACGGTGAGCGCATCGAAACATACCTGATAAAAGGTGAACGGGGCAGCCGGACAATTTGTCTGAACGGTGCTGCAGCACGGCGAGGGGCTGTTGGTGATAAAATTATTATTATCAGCTACGCCAATATGACCGAAGAAGAAGCCCTAAAACATAAACCGACGGTAGTACTGGTAGATGACCACAACAATATAATTGATAAACAGTTTGCTGTGGAAGCGAACACCATATTTGCTACCGAATAACCGCTTATTTTAATGCCCCATAATCGCATGAGTGAACTTGCCTGTATCGTACTTGCAGCCGGGAAAGGCAAGCGCATGAATAACCCTGATATGCCCAAAGTAATGGCTACGCTTGCCGGGAAGCCATTATTAGGTCATGTCCTTACACAAGTAACCCTCCTTCATCCCGCTAAAACAATTGTCATAGTCGGGCATCAGAAAGATACCGTTATCAACTATGTCAAGCAAGAATTTCCATGGGCTGATTGTATAGAACAGCCGGAGCAGCTTGGCACAGGTCATGCAGTAAAAATGGCTGAATCCGCTTTGGAAAATTTTTATGGCGATGTGCTTATCATTACCGGCGATACACCTCTCTTACAAGCACAAACATTGGACAGTTTCGTAGAGGAGCACCAGCGGTACAGGGGAATGCTTTCCGGCTGTGTACTTTCAGCTGTCACGCCAAATCCAACAGGATATGGAAGAATAGTGCGTTCTCCAGTCGGTGAATTTATGAAAATAGTAGAAGAGAAGGATGCTACTGACGAAGAAAAACTGATTGCGGAGATTAACACCGGAATTTTTGTTGTGAAAGCGGTAACACTCTTTGCCGTCTTGAAAGAAATTTCCAATAGCAATGCGCAAGGCGAGTATTATCTGACCGATATTGTGGAGCTTATTCGCAGAAAAGGAATGAGTATCAGTGCAATCAAAGCTCTAAAGTTTGATGAATTTCAAGGAATTAATACTCCCGAAGAATTAACTCGTGCTGAAAATCATTATTATATGCGGCGCCTTAATACACTTATGTAATTCATCAGTGATAACCAGACACAATGATTTCATCATTAAATCATATCGGCATCGCAGTTCGTGACCTCGAAACAAGCAAAGCACTCTATCAAAAGATATTTGGTATAGCTGAGTTTCACACGGAAACAGTAGCCGAGCAGATGGTGCAAGTAGCTTCGTTCAAAGTGGGTGCCGTACTTATTGAACTTACTGCGCCGACCTCGCCTGATTCGCCGATTGCTAAGTTCCTCGAAAAACGTGGTGAAGGAATTCATCATCTGGCATTTGCATCTGATGATATTAATAATGACCTTTCACGACTGCATGAAACTGGTATTCAACTTATCAATCAGGAACCCAAAGAAGGCGCGCACGAGATGATGATAGCTTTCCTGCACCCAAAATCAACAGGCGGTGTTTTGATGGAACTCTGTCAGCATAAATAATTACTCTGAAAAAGGATTAAATCTAAATTAATAATTCAAAAGTGAAATAATCAATTATGGCTTATCTTATTTTGCTCCGTCACGGAGAATCTGCTTGGAATCTTGAAAATCGTTTTACGGGATGGGTTGACGTGGACTTATCACCCAAAGGAGAGACAGAAGCAGTATATGCCGGTGAGCTCATTGCTCCTTTTCCTGTTGATTTTCTCTTTACTTCTGTTCTCAAACGGGCAATCCGTACAGCAGAAATTGCTTTAAAAACCGCAAACAAACCTGATATACCCACCGAACGGAACGAAGCACTCAATGAACGTCATTATGGTGATTTACAAGGTCTAAATAAAGATGACATCGGTCGTGAATACGGCAATGAGCAGCTAAAGACATGGCGCAGAAGCTACGATGTCCCCCCGCCGAACGGCGAATCTCTCAAAATGACACAAGAACGTGTTCTCCCCTATTTTCACGAGCATATTATCCCTAAACTGCGCGAAGGTAAAAATGTAATGGTGACAGCACACGGAAACTCACTCAGGGCATTAGTTGCCGAATTGGATAAAATGACAAAGGAGGAAATTCTCGAATTGAATATTCCTACCGGACGACCAATACTCTACACACTTGATGCTGATTTGAAAGTCATGGAAAAACGGTATTTAGAATAAGCATTCCCCGAACCCTCAACATAAAGACAAATAATTTTAAAATAAACTCTCTACAAACCGGTAACCTATGAAATATATTCTTCTCCTCATCACTCTCTTTGTGAGTATCATAGATGTTCAAGCGCAAGAGACACCAGTTATGCGTGCACTTAAAGCGGAATTAAACCGCACTATGACTGAACTCCAATCGCAGAAAAACCCGCCCTATTTTCTCTCCTATAGCGTTACAGAGACACAAACAGTACGTCTTTCTGCTTCGTTCGGCCGTATAGAACTTGATGAAGCTCCTAAGAACAGAATTTTGGATATAGATCTGCGAGTGGGTGACTACAAGGTTGACAATACTCATATTATGCGCGGCAGCAGATTTGAATTCGGCGGCTCAGGGCGCGGAGTTGAATTACCATTTTCAGATGACGAACAAACACTCCGCTCGGTAATTTGGGCAAATACCGATCGTCAGTTCAAAAAAGCAGTTGAACGTTACGGAAAAGTTCTTACCAATAAAGCTGTCAAAGTGAAAGAAGAAGATTCCTCTGCTGATTTTTCGTTTGAGCGACCCGCACAATACAAAGAGCAGGGAGCAACGTTCGTTATTGATACCGCAACATGGCGCGAGCGTTTGAAACGTTTGTCGGCAATTTTTTCTTCGCAACAGGACATTTACCAAGGTAAAGTTTACTTCCAAGCGGATATTTTGACCAAGTATTTTGTAAGTAGCGAAGGAACGGAACTCCAAACAAGTGAACCGAATGTACGTGTTTTTGCGCAAGCCGTTACCAAATCAGACGACGGGATGACCCTGCCACTCTATCGAAGCTATTTTGCATTCACCCCCGACCGACTGGCTACAGAAAAGGAAATGGAACAGGATATTCGCAACATGATTGCAATTGGTATACAACTGCGCTCTGCGCCTCTTGCCGAAACAGTATCATGCCCAGCTATTCTATCAGGTGAGGCATCGGGTGTGTTTTTCCACGAAATATTCGGACACCGTGTGGAAGGTCACCGCCAAAAAGACCCCAATTCAAGCCAAACATTCAAGTCGTTCGTAGGTAAGAAAATTCTTCCTGATTTTATTGATGTTGTGTTCGATCCAACCTTAAAAACACTTGCAGGAAAAGATATTGTCGGATATTTCAAGTATGACGATGAAGGGGTTTTAGGTCAAAAGGTAGTTGCGGTCAAAGACGGAATTTTTCAGAATTTTTTGATGTCACGTTCACCAATCGAGAATTTTATTACTTCAAACGGTCACGGGCGTAAGCAAGCAGGATATAAATCTGTTTCGAGGCAGTCCAACCTCATGGTACTCACTAAAAAACAAGTACCGTTTGATACTCTCAAAACCATGCTTCGTGCCGAATGCAAGAAACAAGGTAAAGAATACGGACTTTATTTTGTTGAAATTTCAGGTGGCTTCACGTTTACCAACCGAACAATTCCTAATGCTTTTAATGTGCAGCCGCTTGTAGTATATAAAATCTACGCAGACGGTCGCCCTGATGAGCTTGTACGCGGAGTGGACTTAATCGGTACTCCGCTCACAACTTTCAATAATATTATTTCCGCTGCCGATGATTTGGGAATATTCAATGGAGTGTGTGGTGCAGAATCCGGCGGTGTTCCCGTGTCGGCAAGCTCACCGAGTTTATTGGTTTCCACGATTGAAGTTCAGAAAAAACAAAAATCACAGGCAAAGCCACCGCTTCTTCCATCGCCAATCGGAAGTACCGGAAAATAGTTTTCTGTCCTTTTTACCATGCAAAACCTAAATTCACGAAAAGTAATAAACTATCTTATAGGTGCGTATTGCATATATGCGCTTATTTATATTTGGAAGACTAGTTTTGTTGTTGATGGTGTGCGGTTTTTTGTTCTCTTTGACGATGCAATGGTTTCTATGCGCTATGCAAAGAACCTTGCAGCCGGACAAGGTTTAGTATGGAATCCGGGCGAAATGATAGAAGGATTTACCAATCCCTTGTGGACGGTTTTGATGGCATTTCTTCATAATTTCGGTTTGCCCGCCTCTAAGATTTCCCTAGTTATTCAATTAATAGGAGTGCTGTGCGGGATACTGACGTTACGACTGGTATCTGCAATAGTTAGCGAACTGGAGCAGAAGGGAACTGTTGATTCCAAAGATGCCAATTCACTCTCGCTGATGCAAATTGGGGCGGTCATCCTGACGGGCTTTTATTTGCCGCTCAATACCTGGATACTTCAGGGTATGGAAGTAGCAATTCTAACTCCGCTTATATGCTACTGTGCACTCCTTGGAATACGATTTCTTCACCAATCTCCTCTAAATAATCTTACACCATCTATACTGCGAGCATTGTGCTTGATGGGTCTCTCTATTTTCATACGAATGGATATGGTTGTACCTTTTTTATCTTTTGCCGGTTTTCTTGCATTCGTTACGTTTTATGAGAGTAAAGGGAATGTGGGATTGCTTAGCAATAGAGCAGGTTGGCACATTATATATATTACCTTGATACTCGTCATTGGCTTAGTCGGACTCCAAACAGCATTCAGATTTTGGTATTACGGCGATATACTACCCAATACCTTTTACTTAAAAGCAACCGGAATTCCGCTGATATTGCGACTAAGCACCGGAGTATTCATAACCGCAAAATTTATCACCAATACGGGATTGGTAATTGCCCTTATTCCTCTTGCTTTCGTTATAATAAAACGTCGCAAAGAATATCTTTTTTTATTGATACTTGTTATCGGACAATTACTATATAGCATTTATGTTGGCGGTGATGCGTGGGATTGGTGGGGTGGAAGCAATCGCTATGTCTCAATAACAATGCCCCTGTTTTTTGTATTGGAAAGTTTAGCCGTTGTTCGTGTTTTTACTATATTAGCCAAGCATATTCAAGCAAAAAATCCAAATTTTGCACCCCTTGCAATTTTAAACAGCCGTTATTACAATCTTGCATATTTTTCTATTGTACTTTCGCTGCTGTTTTCAGTAAATATGATATACGGTATCAAAACAATAAGTGAATTATTGCTTCTAAGCCCCGCTATCAGCGTTCCCATAAATGTTGAAAACGTTAAGATGGCGAATTCATTAGCCAAAATCACAACTCCTCATGCACGTATCGCCGTTGTGCTTGCCGGTGTCATACCGTATTTTTTGGATAGGACATATATTGATATTCTGGGAAAAAACGACAGTTATATTGCTCATCTTCCCGTCAGACAAGTATATGGTCCGGGGCGATATACAGACTATCACCCCGGTCACAGAAAATGGGATTACAGCTATTCCATCGGGAAGCTCAAGCCGGATGTTGTAGCTCAACTATGGATTCATACCGAAGAAGCCGAACCATATCTCAAAGCATATAAAAAAGTTACTATTAATGGACAAAGTATGTATTTACGTGTAGATTCCCACGAAATTAATTGGCAACAGGTAGATTCACTGCAATAACTACAATAACGGTACTTTTCATTTGAGATCGGAATCCTATTGTTATACCAATGAAGTAAAATATCGGGCTTTGTTAAATTACTATAGCTTGTCATTTGAGACAATAATCTCTTAGTCTGAATTGACAAATAATTGAACCCTTCTATAGACTCAGGGTGACCTAATTTGATTGCCATGCTTCAACTAAGCTAAGTATGAATAACAAACTCAAGTCACATTGAGCCCGTCGTTGTTCAATTACTTGCCAAATTATGGGTATTAATTGCGACGATTATTTTTGTCTCAGCACTTACTGGGACAGAATTAATTGAAAAATCAAAATACTGTCATGCTGAGTTCCAGATAGTCGCCGAGCCGCCTACAAAATAGTGCAATGACATTGGAATAAAATACTTACGCTTGTCACCCTGAACTCGATTCAGGGTCTATTGCTGTTAAGTCATGCTAATTTCAATGTGCTATTTCGTCTTACACACGGAGATGCTGAATCAAGTTCAGCATGACAGGACACTAAATTGTACTAACATTTTAAAAGATGTCATTTACAGGGATTCTTAGACCGAAGAATCTCGGTATGCTGCTTAAGTCCTGTTTTTGTAGTTCATTGCTGAGATTCTTCAGTCGAAGACTCCTTCAGAATGACAGCTATTCGAATAATACGATTATTTTTGTCCCTTTACTTACTTATAAGACTGTATCCCTTATAATTTTGAACGACTATTTTTTTTCGAGCCGTGAAATCATTCTACACAATCTTGCTCTTGGCAATTGCCAACACATTCATGACATTTGCATGGTACGGACATCTCAAATTCAGCGAACTTGATTGGTTTAAGAAATTGGGGCTTGTCTCGGTTATTCTCATCAGCTGGGGAATTGCTCTCTTGGAGTATTGCTTCCAAGTTCCTGCCAACCGTTTGGGCTATAGTGAGAACGGCGGTCCATTTTCACTTGTCCAGCTAAAAGTAATCCAAGAGGTGATAACTCTGGTAATCTTTACGGTATTCACTGCAATTTTCTTCAAGGATGAATCTATTAAATTTAATCAATTGATAGGGTTTGGGTTTTTGGTATTGGCGGTCTATTTTATTTTCAAAAAATAGAGCTTGCGACTGATTGCAACGGACAATATTTTAGGGAATAATCGTCAAATACAATCTATATTTTTGCTGATTAGAACAACACATATCATATTAATCATATCATTAGGGACTCCATGAAAGAATTTGCAAATGAAGTGTATTTAGACTTCTCAAAACCGGAAATAGCAGAGATACAACGCCGGGCAATTGATAAAGTACGTGCCGTATTCGGCAAAGAGTATCCGAATATCATCAATGGCGTTAAGGTAATAACAGCAGATAAAACACGATCAGTAAACCCCTCGAACCTCGATGAAACAGTCGGTGTTTTCCAAAAATCCGGTAAAGATGATGCGGAAAAAGCTATGCAAGCTGCCATCACAGCATTCGAATCATGGAAAAAAGTACCGATGGAAGAGCGTGCTGAATTTCTTTTCAAAGCGGCAAATGTAATCCGTGAACGCCGTTTGGAAATTAATGCATGGATGATTTCAGAGGTCGGTAAAAACTATCTCGAAGCTGATGCAGATACTTGTGAAGCAATTGACTTTCTTGATTTCTACGGACGAGAAGCATTGCGCTACGGCGGTAAACAGCCGATAGTGCCGATTGCAGGTGAAAACAACGAAATGATTTATCTGCCGCTTGGAGTGGGAGTAGTTATCCCGCCATGGAACTTCCCGTTTGCAATCTTGGTAGGGATGAGTGCAGCTGCGATTGTATGCGGTAATACCGTCGTACTCAAGCCATCGTCCGACTCACCGATGATGGGGTGGCTTTTCTCAGAAATTATGAATGAACTCGGACTGCCTGACGGCGTACTTAATTTCTTGGTAGCCAGTGGTGCAGAAGCCGGAGATTACTTGGTTACTCATCCGAAAACACGTTTTATATCATTCACCGGCTCAATGGAAGTGGGCTTGAGAATCAACGAACTTGCAGCAAAGACTATGGAAGGTCAGATTTGGATAAAGCGCGTAGTGGCAGAAATGGGCGGTAAGGACTCAATTGTGGTTGATTCTGAGACTGATGTGGATGTTGCTGTTCAGGGCGTAGTAGCGGCTGCATTTGGCTTCCAAGGACAAAAATGCTCTGCTTGCTCGCGTGTAATTGTTGATGCAAAAATTTACGATGAATTTACTGAGAAAATCAAAGCTGCTGTTGAGAAACTTGAAGTGGGCAATCCTATTGATAATTCATTCTGCGGACCGGTAGTATCGGCAAAAGCTGAACGTTCAATTTTGAAATATATCGAAATCGGGAGCCAAGAAGGTAAATTGATCACAGGCGGCAACAAGGTAGAAGGAAAAAACGGGTATTATATTCAGCCGACAGTCATTGCAGACATTAGCCCAACTGCAAGAATTGCGCAAGAAGAGATTTTTGGTCCGGTGCTTGCCGTCATCAAATCCGAGAATTTTGAGGATGGACTTTCAATTGCCAACAACACAATTTACGGCTTGACAGGTGCAGTATATACCGACAGTAAAGAAAAGCTTGCCAAAGCACGTGAAGAATTTTTCGTTGGTAATTTATACCTCAATCGTAAGTGCACCGGTGCGCTTGTAGGTGGAAATCCGTTCGGTGGTTTTAATATGAGCGGTACTGATTCCAAAGCAGGCGGACGCGATTATTTGCTGTTATTTCTCCAGGCAAAATCTATCAGTGAAAAGATTAAAAAGTAATATAGTACCGTTAAAATCAGCATTAGCTGTGTAGTAGTTTTAAACCCGTCATTCATTACAGTATGGCGGGTTTTTTGCATTTATATGTAAAAAAAATAATGCTAATCCATTTTGTACTATGCCAAGTCGCTAATTTCTTGTAAGTTGCAGTCCAATTTATACGTGTATCTTTAAGTGATTCTATGAACTATGCGCCATTACTTCAAGCAATGAAAGTGCTAATAGTAGACGACGAACGTTTAAGCAGAACGATTCTATCCCGCTTTGTTGCAAAGAGGTTTCCTTTCTGCGATGTTATGGAGGCAGAGAATGGTCTTGAAGCATTAGAGAGAGTCAACCAAGACTCTCCCGATGCAATATTCCTTGACTTGCGGATGCCTATCATGAATGGAATGGAAATGCTCGAAGCGCTGCGAAATGACCCTTCGCACACCGAAACCCCAGTAATTATTACATCCGCCATTCAGGAAAAATCAATTGTAATGCGCCTTACTCAATTGGGTATAGAGGGTTACCTCCTCAAGCCGATTGATATAGACGGTGCTTATATCCGTATAGGCAAAATGCTGATGGCTATTCGTGATCAAAAAGGCAAGATCAAACTTCCTAAACTCACTAATATATCTGTTGATAAATACCACAAAATTCTGCTGGTTGATGATGACCCAACGTTCAGAATGTTTTTTGCTTCGATGATAGGTAATCGCTGTGAAGTGGTAATGGCTGAAGATGGCAGTGAAGCATATCGGCTGGCTCAAGAAAACGATCTCATCACGGATGTCTGTATTTCAGAGAGTATTGCAGAGGGAACAGGGCTCCAGAACCGTAAGTTTTTAGCTAAAAAACTCCGCGAACTTAAGCGAGACCGCCCAATTGAAATACTTATTTGCTCCGAACGAGACGTTCTCCGCGAAGATGAAAAGGGATTTTTCCATGGAATTATCCGCAGAACTTTCGTCCAAAAGCTATTCATCGAATCTTTACTTAAAAAAATATTTAAGGATGAGTCTAAAGAAGGTACATTCCGTCACGTCGTAGCTAATCAGTTCGGTGAAAAAATTCAAGCAGCACTCATTACAGAATTACCATCGTTTATCACTGAGAATGTAGCAATTCTTGATGATAAAGTAGCAAATATTGTTTCGAATGAACACTCTGAGTCTATAAGTGTTTATGTGCGAGAAGGCAAGATTGACATTACCATAGGAATTGACGGTATGATGGAGCACTTTGAACAGTTGGCTCTGCTTCGTGGTGATACAAATTATAGAGTTACGGCTCAAACCAACCAAATTTTTCAGGAAACATTGAATGCAATCACTACGATTTTTGTGGAAATTCTCCAGAAATTCAGTTATTCTGCCAAAGTGAATAAAGAACCATGGAAAAAACAGAAAACAGATAATCGCCGTGTACAGATTTACAGTATTCCATTTCGATTTGGAAGCGGTGAAGAGTTTGTTTGTCGGGTATGGTTCAATGATGTTTCTTGATTGATTTTTAATTCACTACTCGGATTTCTCAGTACCGTTTTTTTTAAGTTTTCTCTCATGCAATTGACACGAATCACAATGTTGCTGATCTGAGTAATTTTGAGATTCAATTTGAATTGTAGAGTGATGCAACTGGAATTTCTTTTCAAGCATTGTACGAATCCTAAGCAAGATATCATCATGATGTAAGTCAAATTGAACCACTATATGCGCACTGATTGTATTTTCTCCGGGGCTAATCTGCCATATATGAACATCATGAACACTTACTACTCCATCCACTCCGAGTAGTGCTTCTTCAATTATATCCTTCGATGCAGCCGGAGGTGCAGAATCCATAAGAACTATTCCCGATGACCTCACCAACCTGATCGCACTTCTGACAATAAAAATCGAAATTCCAAACGAAAGAACCGAATCAATCCATGATTGATGAGTATAGTAAATAAGCACACCACCGATAATAACTGCTACAGACGAAAGCAAATCCGTAAGAACGTGCAAATATGCGCTGCGCGTACTGATATGGTGCGACTTATAAAGAACCATGGCGCTTATTCCATTCGCAATCAGGCCGATTGTAGCAACGAATATCATTTCGAGCGACAGCACTTCCTGTGGGTGAAAGAACCTTTCGATAGCTTCATACATCAGGAACCCGCAGATTCCTACCAGAACAACACCATTTATCAACGCCGCCAAGACTTCAATTCTCCGAAAGCCAAACGTATACCGCAACAGCTTTTTGCTGTCCGACTGAGATGTCGCATAAAATTTAAGCGCTAAGAACGCAATGACAAGCGCTCCGACATCAGCAAGCATATGCCCTGCATCGGAAAGCAATGCCAATGAGTGTGATAAGAACCCTCCTATTACCTGAGCCACAAAAATACTCGTGGTACAAGCCATTGCTATTTTCAATGCACGGGAATCATTTGCAATTTCGGCATGATGGTCGTGATGATGATGTCCGTGATGACCGTGTTCATGATGATCGTGATTATTGCTCATAATTATTTGCTTTTTGTTTCTTCAAGAAGTGAGGAATTACTTGAAATTCAATTCAAAATTACGAAAAAAACAAAACCTCACGAACGGTAAATGCCCATGAGGTTTCGAAATCAGATTGCGCAAAGCAATCGGGAATATCAACTATTTTCTTTTGGAACTTCAATAAAAATAAGACGTGTTCCATCTTTAGTCTTTAATTGCAAACGAATTACATCCCCGCGTTTCGCATCCATTGCTTTTTTGAGTTGAGCAGGAGTTTGAACCGATTGCTTGTCGGCTTTCATAATGACAGCGTTGGGAAAAAGTCCTCGTTCGGCAGCTTCGCTGTATTGATCTACTTTAGTAATCAACACCCCGTTTTCAACTTCATTATCTTTCTTTGCTTTTTCGGTTAGCGAGCCGACTGTAAAGCCAAGCTGCTTGAAAGTAACGGGTTTGTTGCTGTCTTCGTCCATTTCCTCTCCCGGAGCATTACCTTTTTTAGCATCGGCAGCCAGTTTATCCTTATCTCTCGGTTGTAGAGTTACAGACTTATTAATTACCTTGCCGTCTCTCCAAATTTTGAGCTTTACTGATTCTCCTGCACGGTGCTGAACTACACGACTTTGGAGTTCGTTAGAAGTATTTACCGACATTCCGTCCAATTCGAGAATAACATCACCTGCTTCAAGTCCTGCTTTAGCAGCTGCTCCGTCAGGCAGAACATTATCCACCAAAACCCCGGCGACGCTTTCGAGCTTCATACTTTTTGCAATTACTTCGTCCACAGAGCGGATTTGAACACCTATATATCCGCGGTCAACTTTTCCGTCGTCCATAATATCCAGAATAACTGCTTTTGCAAGATTAACAGGAATTGCAAATCCATACCCTGAAAAATATCCTGTACGTGAAGCAATAGCCGTATTAATACCAATTAAACTGCCTTGGAGGTTAAACAACCCACCGCCACTATTTCCGGGGTTGATTGCAGCATCCACCTGAATAAAGTTTTCGATGGCATAGCTGTCACGATTTAGCCCTAACGCACCGCGCCCCAAAGCACTGACAATGCCCGATGTAACAGTTGAATGAAGTCCAAGAGGATTACCAACTGCCAGCACCATTTCCCCCACCTGAACATTATCACTGTTGCCAAGATGTACTGCTGTAAGACCCGTTGCTTCAATTTTGAGTACTGCTATATCGGTTAGCGGGTCACGTCCGATAAGTTTTGCTTTATATTCTTTTTTATCATTAAAAATAACTTTAATTCCATCCGGACTTGCATCTTCAACTACGTGATTATTCGTAACAATATAGCCGTCATCGCTCATAACCACTCCGGAACCTGCACCCTCAGATTTTTGGGTACGGTCTTCATCACCACCGCTATTTTCATCAAGTGAACCATCGTCCGGCTGACCAAAGAACTTGAAAATATCCGGGAGGCGATTTTTGGGGACTTTCGTTTCGGTGAGTACATTAATACTTACAACCGAAGGGTTTACCGATTTAGAAACAGCTTTATATGCATCATTTAATGCCCTTACTGTTTCATTTACCATAACAGGCGGGTTTTTTGCACCAATATCTTTAACACCACCGGCAAATAGTGACCCCATGCCGCCGGTTCCGAAATTGGAGACCAATACGACACCAAAAATAATTCCTACGCCGATAAGCATAATCGCTGCGACGAGAGAACGTTTATTCATAGAAGTATCCCTTAATTAAATGTAAAAATGATTGCAGATGTAGATAGAGTATCCGAGTCGAAAGGTTTAGGTTTTTTTCCTTATTATACAAATCTATTTGTGTTGCGTCACTGTTTCTCTCTCAATAGCAGCAGCTACTTCTTCTGCAATACGGAGAGCTTCTGCAGCATCAACCGCACTGACAGCTATAGACGAATGTCCTAGAATTGCATTGATAAATGCACGCTGTTCTTCTGCAATTGCGTTCACTGGAAGTGCAATCGGCTGTTCATATACAATTGATTTTTTGACTTCGCCTGCATCTATACTGCCCAACATCATTGCCGGAACTGACGATGTTTCTTCACCATCGTCCAGTAGACGATACACATCCACTGAACCTTTTGCAAAATCTACCGAAAGGTATGCATCTTTTTGGAAAAGACGCATCTTTCGCATTGGTTGGGCGGATATTCGGGAAGCGGTCAGATTTGCGACACAACCGTTGGCAAAACGTATCCTTGCATTTGCTATATCAGGCGTTTCGGTGAGAACTGCCACACCATGGGCATCTATACTCACTACCGGTGATTTCACCAGCCATAACGCAATATCAATATCGTGAATCATTAAATCAAGCACCACAGAAACATCTGTTGCCCTCGGTTTGAACTGCGCCAGCCGGTGTGCTTCGATAAATAACGGAGCAATATTATAGCCGTGCAAAGCGGCAAGCCCGGGATTAAATCTCTCCACATGACCTACCTGCACAAGAACATCTTTTTCTTTTGCAAGTTCAATCAATTTTACCGCTTCTTGGTATGTAGCTGTAATTGGCTTTTCTATGAAACAGTGTTTGCCGGCATTAATTGCCTCAACTGCCAGTTCATAATGGAATGAAGTTGGTGAAGCAATTGTTACTGCATCAACACTTGCAAATGCTTCTTCGAGAGTCGTAAAAATCTTAACACCATTTTCTTCCGATACTTTTCGAGCTTGCTCAGGATTTGGTTCGTAAATTCCTTCTATTGTTGCATTATCGGCTGTTTTCCAAAGGCGTGTATGGATACTGCCTAAATGCCCCGCTCCAAGAACTGCAATTCTGATACTGTTGGGTTGTGTTGATGTCATTCGTATTTTATTTTTGATGAATATCTCAGTAGGTAGCTCTAAACTTATTGTTTTTATTTGATTTCGGCTAACAATACATAGTTTTGTGTATCCTAGTATTATTTTATCACAATAAATTTCAGGAGTATTGTAACGTAGAAATCGGTGGTTTGTTGTACACTAACTGTTATTTTTAGTTAAGAATAAACAATCATTATGAAAGACTCACTCTCAATTAAAAAGCAGCAGGAATTCAGTCGTTTTACGTAATCTGCCAAATATAAGTAAGTAAACTCTAGATTCCTACTTGACTACTACCAATTGCTGTTCAAATTTATATAAACCTGAGGTCATTCGCAGGATATATGTACCCGACGGTAATCCTTCTACCGGAATTTTCATATTATACTCACCTGTATCTAACAAACCTTCCATAATAATTGCTACCTTAGTACCTATAATATTGTAAAGTGAAAGTTCAGTCACTGCTTTTTGGGGAACTGAGAATTGTACAGTCCCTCCTGCCGCTCCAAGAGGATTCGGGCTTACTGACATTGTGCTTTCATTCACGGCTGTTGTAGAATTTTCTGATATTGAATTTACATTTCCTGTAGAACCTATTACGTCAACAGCCGTATCTTTCCCCAACTCAGAACTGTAAATATGAAGTTTAGAACGTGTAGTTCCTACTGCATTTGGCTTGTAACTTATCTGTATAACCACCGGAGTGTATAGTAATGGAAAGCCGGCTTTAGGGTTTTTCGGTTCTATAATTGTAAATTGCGGGTCAGGGGCTAGCGCAATACTGTCAATGAAAAACGCCAGATTACCTGTATTTTGTATTGAGCAAACAATATTCGCTTCAGATCCGAGTGCTACACCTTCCACACTACCGCCAATTGCCAACATACTTGCAGATGGTACATAATCAGATATTCCTACTCCTACCCAACGGGAAGTAGCCTCACTTTCAGCATCACTTACTGTTGTAAGCGTTGCATTAAAATCTCCGTAATGAGGAGCTAAAAACTCACAAATATCCACAACAATGATTTCGCCCGGTTGGAGTATTTTTGGAAGCCCTATAATTTGCTTATCATAACGGAAACCATCTTCGCTAAATCTCTTCAAATCGGGATTGATTGTCCCACTTGTTACTACTATGTCACTAATTATTACCGAATCTTGGAATTCCCACGACTCACATTCAATTTTTAATTGGCGACGACTAATCTCTAAACTGCCTACAATCGTAGAGTCAAAATTTATATCGTAGGTTTTCAAACGTCCGCTTATTCCTATTCCTTTCAGTTGTGATGTTGTTGTTACTCCGGGGGTTTTAGTAACAAAGATAATTGACAAGAAGTGAATACCTGTGGAAGTTGGCATGAATTCTACCGGAAATACCCTCTTATTGGCTGCTCCCGGTTGAATTGTGAGATTCATGAACATACGAAGATCAACGTTAAAGTTTGGGTCTGAGCCGCTTGCACTTTGTATTGTAACGGCTTGCGAACCATCATTTTGAAGTTCAATCCATCCTGTATATGGCCTACTTGACATTATGCGCTTTCTTTCCCAATCGTAAGAAGTTGCAATTAATCCCGGTGCTGCACTACTTCTTTGCAATTTTTGTACGTTTCCTTTTCCCTTGCCATTTCCCGATTTAACAGCAGCATTTTGATTAATGTTACTTAGTGACTTTTTACCACTTGTTTCATTTGCTTTAATTGATGGAATCAACGATACCACCACCAAGGAAACAAGAGTATATACGAGGTATGTTTTTTTCATTGAAAGAGCTTAAAAGGAAAGTAAGGATGTATATATTTACAAAGTTAGATAAAAGTACATATTTATTAATACTTTTATATCAAAACGAACCTTCAATAATAGCTTGAAAATTTTGTAATACATAAAAAAAGCGGAGAGGATTGAACCCCCTCCGCTTTTGAATCGAATATGTTACCTGTCAATTTCTATTATTACTTGACAATAACAAGTTGCTGCTGCTCTGTGTAAGGACCGGAAGTCAGACGAAGTGTGTATGTACCTGAGCTTAATCCTACGACAGGTACTTTCACGCTATATTTGCCCGGCTCTAATGAACCTGCAGAAATTGTTCCTACTTTTGATCCGGTACTGTTATAGATTTCAATTTCAGTCATAGATTTCAATCCGACAGAGAATTCTACTTCTGCACCTGATTCACCGACAGGATTAGGATTGATTGCTGCCATACTATACATCACATTTTTGCTGTCCACTTTACGGTAAACAAATGCACACGTCGGACTTAATGTAATCGTTCCGGTTGAAGGATCAATTTTTGCACATTTACTATCCAACACATCAATTGTAGTCTTAATTGTAGTGTTATCAATTCCGGTTGGTAAATAGGTAAAGAAATACATCTTTATTAATTCACCGGGTCCGGTTAATGGTAAGGTTGTACTTTCTAGCTCAAACTCGACTTTCCCTTTTATACCCTTGGTTTCAACCGGCAATGCTTTTACTGTGAATCCTGCTGCTGCTGCACCTGTTGTAATTTCAGCCAAAGATGGAGCGAGCAAACGTCCGTCATACTCTACAGTAACCTTTAAACTCTTTACTCCTGCTTCCATTTTCATCGGAGTTGACAACGTAATTGGAACAGTTATTTTAGTACCAATCTCAACGTTTGAAAGCGATGCTGTAGATGATGTAGCCGGATAGCTAATACCTGA
>CAZGNO010000065.1:0-20852 GCA_964527785.1 uncultured Chitinophagaceae bacterium | reverse complement strand
GTAAGTAATGAAAGTCAGGTGTAGCACCTGACTTGACTTTGCTCGTCTACTCATGACTTGACTTTGCTCGCCTACTCATGTGTAAATTTGTTGTTGATAAGGTCTAATCAATATAATCTTGCGTAACATCAGTTACAAGGTATTTATCACAGTTCAATTGTTAACTATGAAATCAACTTGCTTTGTTTCTTTTCTGATTTGCATATCACTTATTACCGTAAGTTGTAATAAGCAGCAATCTGCACGTAAGGATATTACGCAGAACCCAGCCAAACAGGAATCAGGCACTATGGACGTATTCAACGACTGTCCAATGATGGGTAATGCTGTAAAACAAGATATAAGGGAACTTAATCTAAGCAAAAACAGGTATGACTTCCCAAAGCCAAGTGATTTTAACTCTTCAATTACTCTACAAAAAATAATTGCTCCCGGAAATGATGCTTTACGCTGGAATATGTCTCAAGCGGCTGAGGTCACCGGCTATATCTACGACGTAAAGCCCGGCGGAGTAGAAACCTGTAATTGCAAAACAAAAGATATTGAAAAACGAGATACTCATATTGAAATGGTACTCGATCCTATGAACAACGGAGCACAACATCGAGTAGTAGTCGAAGTAACACCTCGATTTCGACAGCTTATGAAAGAAAAAAATATAGATTGGACTACACGGGGAATCCGCGATGCTTTTTTAGGGCGATGGGTGAAAGTTCAGGGCTGGATGTTTTTTGATTCGGAGCACGACGACGAAGCCGAAAATACCAATCCGGGACGCGAACGAAATTGGCGGGGAACAGCATGGGAAATTCATCCGGTTACATCAATGGAAGTGGTTCCGAGACCCAAGATGCCAATTTGAAAGCTACCGTACGGATAACCCGGTACGGATATTCTTTTCTCACACGATACCCAATATTTAATAATTTTGAGTCCATAATTTCATCTTACTTACAGAAAAAGTTTGAATAACAGCAGTTTATGCGGTATTTTTGCATACCGTAGTGCAATGTCAAGTTATAAATATCAACAAACAAGTCAAGTCAGTTGTTACAACTGTCTTTCCGTAAAGACGCTTAGATGGAAGGTCGGTTGTAACAACCGACCTGACCCAAAAATAATTTTATTACTTATCAATACGCAGCGGTAAACAAAAATTTTTAATAACACAGGTAATCATCATGTACACAGTTCTTGTTTCTTTAATTTCATTGCTCGGAGTAATACTAATTGGCGCGGTACTAATCCAGCCGGGCAAGGCGGATATGGCAAGCGGTATGTCCGGTATCGGAGGGCAGCTCGGCTCAATGTTCGGCAGCCGCCGCACAGCAGATTCACTTACAAAAATTACTATCGGTATTGCAGGTACAATTTTACTTTTATCGCTTGTCACTAATAAATTCTTTTTGGGAGTGGAAGCAGCACAAGAACGTAATGCAGTAACAATTGGCGCTGAGAAACCTGTAGCAGCACCTGTTCAGCAAGCTCCTGCTGCAGGACAGCCACAACAAGGTCAACCTCAGCAAGCACAACCGCAACAAATTCCTCCTCAACCTCAGCAGGTTCCGCAAGGTAAATAAATTCTATAGTTGAATATTCACAGAAAGCGAATCAAACGATTCGCTTTCTGTGTTTTTGTAGAGAGTATACTAATATGACGGTATCGTTTCACCGGTAGTATTCAATGTTTGCTACCCTGCTTGACCACACTCCCCTGTCCCTATCGAAGAGGGGAATTAGAACTTTTGTTCTTTTTTCAATAGATTCAGAACTTAGACGCCCCCTTTTCACAAAGTTGTGACTGAGGAGAAGTCATTAATAAGATAACTAAATACGTCATCCCTTTGTTAAAGCAGGGCTGTTAAGTTCTGATTTGAATATAAAATCATCAATTGTGCTACCCCATTGGGGCAAAATATCAGTAGAAAACAAGTTCATCGCTTCCTGTAAAGTTCCGTCAGGAACGTAATATAGTAACATAGATGATACAGTGTCGCCCCGAAGGGACTTGAAGACTCAGGGGAACATCTATTTCTACCGATATATTCTCCCTACTGGAGATAAAACAATCTGTCACCTTTAGAAAAACAGCCCTGCTTTGACAAGAGGAACGAGGGGGTTTGTATATACCTTCACAGAATTTGTCTGAGAAGCAAACTTTTTAAGCAGCCGGTAATAAATATTCTTACTTTTATACTACACGAATCATCCTTATTTTTGTAACAGGAATTTGATATAATTACTCCTAGTCCTCCCCTCCCTTCTTTAGATAATCATACTCTATGAAACAGTCCTTGGGTTTAGATTCAGATTTTGGAACTCCGGTTCGTCAGAATATTTTTAAAACTATCAGTTTTATTATTCTGGGGTTATTCGTACTTCGTTTGGGTTATTTGCAGATTGTTCGCGGGAATATCTATCGCCTCAAAGCTGAAACTCAGGCGATTAAGCAGATAATGATTGACCCTTTTCGCGGGAATATCTATGACCGTAACGGTAAGATTATTGTTCACAATGCTCCTGCTTTTTCGGTAACGATTACACCGAATGAATTTAGAGTGGAATCAATACCCTTGCTGGCATCCATCCTGCAAGTAGATACCTCAGAAGTACGCCAGGCGTATGAAGAATCAAAGATACTGTCTCGGGTGAAGCCAAATAAAATTTACCGCGACGCTGATTTCCAAACCCTCGCTGCCCTAGAGGAAAATCACGATTTATTACCCGGAGTTGATATAGCGGTAGAGTTCAAACGGCTCTACGAATCTACCTCAAATATGTCTCATTCCCTCGGCTATACCCGTCAAATTTCCGAAGATCAACTCAAAGTCATGGGAGATTATTATGCACCCGGCGATATTGTCGGTTACTCCGGAATGGAAAAAACTTACGAGAATTATCTTCGCGGAGCAAAGGGTGTTCAGATGGTTGCCGTAAATGCAACAGGACAGAAAGTAGCCAGTTTTCAAGAAGGACGTAACGATATTCTTCCGGAAGAAGGATTTGATTTGCATTTAGGAATTGACAAAGAAATGCAAGAACTCGCCGAGCAACTTCTTGCCGAAAGACACGGGGCAATTGTAGCTCTCGACCCAAACAGCGGAGAACTCATCACATTTGCCAGCAAGCCGGATTTCGACCTCCGCTCATTTAGCGGTAGAACTCCGGGTAATGTTTACGGAAAACTTCTCAAAGATGAAGGAAAACCGCTTTTTAACCGTGCAACACTCGCTGCATACCCGCCGGGTTCTACATGGAAAATGCTCATGGCAGCAGCGTGTCTCCAAGAAGGCGTCATAACTCCAAAAACAACTTTCAACTGTGTAGGAGGATACACCTACGGTGGTCGTACATGGAAATGTCACGGAGGAAAACCACATGGAGTAGTTAATGCCCAAAGAGCAATTCATGTTTCCTGTAATTCATTTTTTAATTCGATGGGTCCTAAACTCGGCATTGAAAAATTTACACAATACGGCAGAATGTTCGGGTTTGGAGAGAAAACCTATATTGATATTTCAGAAGATTTACCGGGTTTGCTGCCTTCACAAAATTACTATAAGCGTAGGAATTTAAGTGATCGTGAAATTGACGGACGGCTTGTGAATCTCGGTATCGGTCAAGGGGAATTATTGGTTACCCCAACACAAATGGCAGTGTACTGCGCTGCTTTAGCCAATGGAGGAACTATCTATCAACCACATTTTGTTAATTCTATTTACAATCGTAAAACAAAGAAGTTGGAGACCATTCCTTTTGCAAATCGAGCCGTAAAGGTAAATCCTGATGTTTTTGCTTTAATCCAAAATGGAATGTATGAGGTGGTGAATGTACCGGGCGGAACTGCCCTTGCTGCCCGTGTAAACGGCATAAGTGTATGCGGCAAAACAGGAACAGCGCAAAATCCTCACGGACAAGACCATGCTTGGTTTATTTGCTTCGCTCCCAAGGAAAAGCCGAGGATTGCAATGTGTGTTATGGTGGAGAATGCAGGGTTAGGAGGTGCTATTTCCGCTCCGATTGCCCAAAAGATGCTCCAAAAGTTCTTCTACCCGCAATCGGATTCTACTCAATTACGACTGGACTCTGCGGTAATCAAAGAAGCAATAGCCCAAGGGACGCATGATTAATGTCGCTTTCAAGAGTAATTACAAGCCAACTTGTTAATAACAATCTGCTAATCCCAACGGGATTAAATGTTTATAGCAATATGTCCTTGTAATATATACACGACCCCTACAGGGTCGAATCGGTCAATTGCTTGTTTTCTATAAACATATGAATCCTTCGGATTCAACCCTTGTATGAATAGAATTTTCAACAGACATACTTTAATATTAAAACAAATACTTGTTTCCTTTTGTATATGCTTAACACTCTTCTCCTGCGGAAAATCGAGTAATTCCGACACTCGTCAAACAATCAAGTTTTGGCATTTTTGGTCAGAGCCACGCCAAAAAGCAGTTTTGCAAGAGCAAATTGCACTCTTTGAACAACTCAATCCCGCTATTCATGTAGAGCTAACCGACCTCCAATGGTCTGACGGCAAAACAAAACTCATGCTTGGTTTCAATGCCCATACTGCGCCTGATGTGGTTCATCTGGGATTTGAATGGATGCCTGAGTTTATTGGAGCAGGTGTGCTTGCACCGCTTTCCGATTCGCTTGCCAAAGATACCGCAGATTACTTCTCCCCTGCCCTCCAATCACTTGTTGCTCAGAAAAAACTCTTCGCCCTTCCTTGGACGATGAATACTAGAGCTATGATGATTTCAAAGCACGCAGTACCAACCATCAAATTATTCGGTGAGCAAGGAAAATCAACATGGGATATGCTCCGTGAAATAAAAAAGCATAGTGGTATTTCGGTTTTTTGGGGAGTTAATTCAGCCGAACCACACAATGTTCTTAAAAAAGCTTTACCGATAATTTGGAGCGCAGGAAGTAATCTGTTTGCAAGTGTTCCACTTAGCAAATCGTTTGATTCTGCTGCAATTGTGGGCTTGAAGTTCTACCTTGAAATGTGTGAGGGCGGTGTTCAGGAGCAATCACGAAAACTCGATGACTTATTTTTACAAGACAGAGTTGCTACTTGGATTACGGGACAATGGATTTTAGACAAGGCAAAAGACCTTAATAAAGATTCATCATTTATAGTTATTGGTGAAATTCCTACAAAAAATCATGAGACAATCGGCTATAGCATTCTCGGTGGAGATTGCTTGGCACTATCGAGTCAATCGAAACAATCCAAATCTGCCGAAAAACTTATACAGTTTCTCACAGCATTTAAACAGTCAAGTGTATTCTGTAACAAAGTCTCTGATGCTGGATTTCCTGCAACGAAACAAGTATTCACTCCAGAATATTATGAGCGGCTATCTCACCATTATATCGGCTTTCTTAAGCAAATAGAGCACTCCCGCCCCTTACCCTCCTCCCCCATTTTTTTGGATGCCGAGCGCATTCTCGAAGAAGAAATTATGAATGCTGTGTATAAGAAGAAGTCAGCAAAAGATGCACTTCAATCTGCGAAGGAACGAATTGAAACGATAGAGAACAAATCTCGATAAGCAAGAAGGCGGGTTTTCCCGCCTTTTTGCTGCCTGTTAAGTGATGTTTACCAAGACGGATCAAGGTAGATGTTTACTGCCGTACATTGAGGTGTTTTAATATCGGTGTACGTCAGGTCAGTTGTTGGAACAGACCTTACTTCCAAACTTATGTACGGAATTGTAGTTGCAACAACTGCAATGACTTGAACACAATAGTATGTGTAAATTACCGATTGTTCAAAAATAGCGATAACAAAGAACTATTTACGAAGCAATGACAATTACAGTTGTGATAACTTACCGATAATTTATGATAGACTTCTAAAAGTTGAACTTTTATTGTAAATATGAACATTACAGGAAGAATACAGTGACTGCGGTTGCACGTATTTCAAATTCAATTTTGAAAGTAATACTTTGATATAATCAAAATTATTTTTGCTAAGTTTGCAAAGAGTACTTTATTTTCAAGCTATTTACACCATCAGCAGCATATCAACGACAGAATAATTTTCATTTCACATTTTTTTACTAAATATGGAGATTACTATGAAAACCTATCATTTTTGTCTTGCATTCACAATATTTTTTCTACTGTCACTTTCTGCGAATGCACAGTTCTATCCTGTTTTGAGTACTGAACGGATATATACTCCGTGGGATATGGATACCACCCTCAAAACGCATTCATTTCCTAAAATAATTTCACTTACAGAAGACGGTAGATTGGGAATATTTTCTCTAGATACATCCGATAATATCTCCCGGTTTTATTTTTATGACGATACTCAAAAACAATGGACTACCAAGGAATTGGTAACTGACAGAAAAAGCAAATATTCATATAATGTAAACTACAATTTCGGTATGAAAGAGGTATTAAACTATGAAAACTTAACCGATGATAACAATAATAAAAAATACGCAAAGGTAAAATGGATAATTAATTACGGTGATTCGGTATTCAAAGATAGTATTCCATATAGTTCCGATGTTATTCTCAAATTTTCTTCTCCTTCAGTATATTACTCAAGTGTTTTTGTTGATATGGGCGAAAAAAGAGATCGGGAATATCAAACTGGTTACATTAGATCAAATAACGCCCATTTATATCGGATGCCAAATCCCGGAATGCAATTCAGTTTGTTGGATTTGATTGGAGGTGCAAAAGGAATACCCGAATATAGCATCCATTATTCTAATAGCATGAATGTGATACCAATAGATTCTGAAAATATAATTGTAAGCGTTCGCAGGCATTCTAAAATGGTAGATCCAGGTCCCTATTCTTTTGCAGAAATCTATAATTTATTAATTAAAAACAATGGGGAACCATATTTTAGCACATATAAGAAAATTACCGAGTATGTAGAAGTTATTCCGCGTCAAAACATTGATAAGCAATTTTTTATTAAAATAAATTGGTCAACTAAGCTATATTCCTCTCCCCGTCATGGAATCACTCCTGATAATCCAATTGATTTTGGATTTATAGATAAACCACTTGGAGATATTACAGTTAGCAGCGAATATGCTAACGGCACTAAAGAGTACTATTGCCTGTGCAACAGCTTTACTGATTCATTGGAAAAAAACAAATTCCTAATCTATTCAATTAGAAATCAAGGTCAACTTCAGAAGTTCATAATTCCTGATAGTATCTTCAGATACTCTGATGAACAAACAAATACACCGTCAATTTATAGCAAGCAAATAATATATGCGAATGACTCTATCTTATACTTAAGCGTTACTACAAATGGTGCATATCAGTCTATTCCCCAAATCTACAAAATACATCTAAACAAAATTGCAACAAGTATATCCGAGCAAGATGCTTCCCTGTCTGTTGTACATCCATACCCCAACCCAGCCGATGAAACAATCAAATGGTTTGCACAAGACGGCATCGCAAGTATAACCGACGCACTGGGAAGGAAGTTGATAGAAGCTCCGGCGTCTGCAATGGAAACTGATGTTTCAGGTTTGCCTGCGGGAGTATATTTCCTGACTATTCAGAATGGGGTTATGAGTTCTACAAACTCATTTGTTGTGGCAAGGTAGGTATTGGAATTAATTTACAACAAAAAAAAGCGGACATCATGCCATCAGCACAATGTCCGCTTTGTTATTTACCGACTATCACTACTTAAAACGGCACGTCATCAAAATCCTCATTTTTCGAGGTATTCATCGGAGCACTGTAATCATCATCATTACGTGAAGAAGAGCCACCTTCCGACTCAACTTTCCAAGCACGAAGATTATTGAAATAAATCGTCTTACCTTCTTTGTTAGTAAACGGTTTACCGGATAGATTGAAATGTACTTTCAATCCTTGCCCAACTTTATACCCGTCCAAAAGCGAACATTTATCTTGCGATAGTTCAAACTTGATAAAATTTGCATACATTCCGTCTTGAACTTCGAGTACAAATTCCTTTTTGCGGAATTTCTCACTTACTTGTTGTTCAGGGAAAATTTCGTGAATTTTTCCGCTTGCTTCATACGACATAATCATGACTCCTTGCTTATGATAAATTTAAATTAATACTGTTATTTTTCAAATAGTTGTACAGCCCTACCAAAGTACATTCTTACTCGGTAATCATCGAAATGAACGAAGCGAGTGCCTCGTCCAATTTGTGAATATCCTTACCACCTGCCGTTGCAAGGTGCGGCTTGCCGCCTCCACCGCCGCCGAGTAGTTTTGCTACAGCACCTACTAATTTCCCCGCTTGGTATTTTCCCGTGAGGTCGTCGGTTACGACGCATACCAATTGTACTTTTCCATCGCTTGTAGTGCTTGCGAGCAAACCAACGCCATTTGTATTCAGTTTGTCGCGCAATCTGTCACCAAGTGATTTAAGCTCGTCACCATCAACAGCAGGAACTTTCTGCGCAATCACACGAATATCGCCCACACGAACAGCATTGTTCGCAAAACCCTCTATTGCTCCAGCAATCTCCTGAACTTTATAGCCGGAAAGCTCTTTTTCGAGGTGCTTGATACGGTTATGCAGATCGTCGCTTATCCAATGTGCTTCTGAAATTTTTTGATGCAATGACTGTATGTACGTCTCTACCCCAACACCTGTTACCGCCTCAATTCTCCTAACACCGGAGGCAATTCCGGCTTCGGAGAGAATTTTGAAAAGTCCGATGTCGCTCGAATTATTGACATGAGTCCCGCCGCAAAACTCAGCTGAGAATTTTTCATCTATAATTACCACACGCACACGGTCGCCATATTTATCACCGAAAAACATTTTTACACCCGCAATTTTCCTTGCCTGTTCAATAGGCAAATCAAGTGTTTGCACAGGGATTCTCTCGCGTATTTTTTCATTCACCATTTGCTCAATTGACTTTAAGTCATCAGACGTAAGTTTTTGAAAATGAGAGAAGTCAAACCGCAAATGCTCAGTCGCAACAAGCGAACCCGATTGCTGAACATGGCTGCCTAACACCTGACGCAATGCTTCATGAAGCAAATGAGTAGCTGAGTGATTGCGCTGAATATCCCAGCGTCGTGTGATGTCCACTTTGGCAAGAGCCATATCACCCACAAGCGGTTCTACGTCCGAATCTGCAAAGTGAATAATCGCACTGCCGGACTTGCGGACATCAATAATTCCATAGCGATTCCCACCCAAAATTATCTCGCCGTTGTCAGCTTGCTGCCCGCCCATTTCCACATAGAATGGCGAACTTTCAAGGACAATTTGGTTTTCTTTGATAAAGAGAACCTTCGATTCGGTTTCAAGCTCATCCCAACCTGTAAATGTTGTGTTTTCATCAATAGCCGGCAACTCTACTTCTTGAATATGTGCTTTACGTGCAGCTCGTGAACGTTCTTTCTGTTGATTCATCAGAACGGTAAACTGACCTATATCTACTCCAAGACCACGTTCACGTGCCAGAAGTTCGGTTAAATCCACAGGAAATCCGAATGTATCGTAGAGCAAGAAAGCGTCCTCGCCAGAGATTACATTCACTGATTGCTCACGAATATTTCTTTCGATTTCCTCGAAACGCTCCAAGCCGCGATCTAATGTTTGGAGGAAACTCTCTTCCTCAGCCCTGATGATACGCTCAATGATTCCTTGCTGTTGTCCAATTTCGGGGAATACATCGCCCATCGTATCCACTAACACTTGAACTAACTTATAAAGTGTCGGTTCGCGAAAACCAAGATTACGGGAGTAGCGCGCAGCACGGCGCAGAATTCTTCGGAGTACGTAGCCGCGTCCGTCATTACCGGGAATTGCACCGTCGGCAATGGAAAACGTCAGTGTGCGGATATGGTCTGCCATCACTCTCATTGCCACCCCGGTTTTGCTGTCCAATGCTGTTTCATACTGCTGACCACATAATTCTACGATTTTATTGATAATCGGAGAAAAGACATCTGTATCGTAATTGGAGGATTTGCCTTGCATTACGGCGCAAATTCTCTCGAAGCCCATGCCTGTATCCACGTGCTTAGAGGACAATTCTTCTAATGAACCGTCAATTTTACGGTTATATTGAATAAACACGTTATTCCAAATCTCTATAACTTCAGAGACTCCTTTATTCACAAGAGCTGCACCGGATAAATCCTCGGTTCGGTCGTAATGAATCTCCGAACATGGACCGCACGGACCTGTCTCGCCCATTTCCCAAAAATTATCTTTTTCGTCGCATCGGTGGATTTGGCTTTCAGGCAAATACTGTTTCCAAATAGAATACGACTCATCATCGGTGCGGAAAACCGTAGCGTGCAAACGCTCTTTAGGCAGCCCCCAAACTTCCGTCAGTAGTTCCCAACTCCAAGCGAGTGCTTCTGCTTTGTAATAATCACCAAAACTCCAATTGCCTAGCATCTCGAAGAACGTGTGGTGGTATGTGTCATAACCCACTTCTTCCAAGTCGTTATGCTTACCGGATACACGGATACATTTCTGGGTATCGGCACAACGTGTATAATCCCGTTTGCCAATTCCTAAGAATACATCTTTGAATTGGTTCATCCCGGCATTCGTAAAAAGGAGAGTTGCATCTCCGTGTGGCACGACAGGCGCACTTGGAACAATTCTATGCCCTCGCTCGGCAAAAAAATCTAAAAAGGATCGTCTGATTTCTCTTGAAGTTAATTGCATTGTTATATCACTCGCTATCGTTTTGCACTTATTTTGAGTTTTCTTTTAACATGAGCAATTTTGCATAACAGAACTATTAATCCCCTCGCTCCCCTTTATCAAGGGGATGACGTAGTACTTTACGATAGGGATGACATAGTACATAGGGATGACATAGTACATACTATGATTAGTACTTGTATTTATTAATACTTGAAGCTGCTAATTCCAGTCTCCCCCTTGTTAAGAGGGGATTAAGGGGGATTCACCGTTTGCGGTTTCCGTTGCAAAATTCCTCGCCATTTAGTCAAAAATACGGAAATTATCTCGGTTTCACATAGCTTTCTTAGTTAAGTGTACCGATAGATGTTAACAAATCCTAAATAATACTTATGACTAAAATTTAATTTGCAACTTGCAGAACTTAATCATATTTTAGCATCAGTTTAATTGTTGCAGATATTTGTTTTTCTCTCTTGATGCAATCGCTTCCTCATTGACGAGCCATTACATCAACTTGACTTTAGAACTTAGCAAAGCAACCTTTTCTACACTCCTAAAAAGGAGGTACCCCCTATGAAAATACTCTCCACATTTGCACTTAACTGCTTCTGCTGTTAAACGTCGCACTGTTTCGATTGGCATTTCAATTCGCTTGAAATCCGCCATAAATTCTTTTTTTACAATCTAGACTTCTTGCAAAAGCAATTAATTATTGCTGGGGCATACTACAATTAATTTATTCTTACAGATATTTTCATTTTTTAGATGAATATTATCAAGGATAATTTTAATTCTTTTTAGAACCCTACATAAGTTTGCAAGCAATGCTCACAATAGCTTTTCGTAAGTTATTGCCAACAGGGACTTTTTACTCTTATTTACAATACAACCATTATTTGAAAGGATATTACAATGAATACACAATATACTACAACTCAAAACGGCGACGTTACTATCAGCTATATCTCTGTCAATTCGCATCTGGGAGGCACTCCGATTATTATTATTCCGGGTGTAATTAATTCGGCAGACGAAGTGTATCGCGCGCTACAAGGGCATTTGGACGGATATCATATCATCATCAGTTTGCGTGGACGCGGAGAAAGTTCTTCGCCTGAAACGGGTTATTCTCTTTCCGACCAAGCATCTGATATAAATGCGGTTATTGACAACGAAAATTTAGAATCGGTAGTGATTTTCGGACATTCTATCGGTTCTACCATTGGCATTAAAGCGGCAAGTACCATTCCCAAAAAGGTAAAGGGTTTTATCATGGGGGACTTTCCTCCATTTTATCCGCCCTATGGAGAACGTTGGGCTCAGCACGTACTGTCATTCGGAGACGAGCTTGCAATCACACAAAAGGCAATTTTCGGAATTACCAATGATGCAGAGTATGCTGATGTCTCTAAAGAACTTAACGAATTGCAGTGCAAAGTTCTCGCTATTCGCGCAAGTGCCGATAACACATTGCTTAAACCCGAAGATGCTGAAAAGCTGAAAGAAATTTGTCCCAATTGTGAAGTGATGGTTTTGGAAGAAAGCGGACATGAATTAATGAGTGACAACCCAAAAGGACTCGCAGCGATATTAAAGGAATATATGTATAAAATTTCCCTGTCTCAATTTAATTTCCTTTAGTCATTCAGATTCATTAAAAATATGGTAACTAATTTATAAACAATTGTCATTCTGAGGAAGTCTTCGACCGAAGAATCTCCGTAAAGCACTACACAGCATACAGTTCAGCAAACGGAGATTCTTCACTAACGTTCAGAATGACATGGCTGATAAAATGTTAATTTATTATTAGATATTATAGCTTCCGAAACTAATTATCCACTTAACAATATTCTCAATATATGAAAAATAATACCACTTATTACTTGAAAGTACATTTATGTTTGATTTATTTGACGACGACGACGATTCTCATGAGGAGCAATCGCCACAAAAGATAAAACTCTCGCTTATCCCTAAAATAGCTCAGCTGTTTCAGGGACATCATGCTAAAATAATACTGGCTCTTGGATTTGCATTTGCTTCTACCATTTTTTTGGTAGGGCTGCCGCTTTTGTTTCGGAAGATAATTGATGATGGAATTACCCAAAGAAATGCATCTTTAACACTATATCTCGCACTCGGATACCTCGTTATGACGGTTTTATATCGTACATTCGAGTATTTGCAAACAGTTATAGTCGGTTCAATGGGAATTGATATCGTTAATTCCCTCAAAATGAAGTTGCTCAAGCATACTCTTTCTCTTTCCATCCGATTTTTTGACAAAACGGAAACCGGAAAACTTATTTCGAGAATTGAATCTGACTCACAGCGCCTGTTCATGCTGTTTTCGAGTGTAGGGTTACAACTGTTTAGTTCCACCCTGATTATAGTCTTTTCATTTGCTGTAATGTTTTCGGTGAATGTAGAATTTACCTTGTACGTACTGTGTTGCGCCCCACTTTTTCTTGGAAGTGCGGTGATAGTATTCAGCAGAATGCGTCCTCTTTTTCGTAAGGACAGGGAACTCTATGCACAAATAACGGGCTTTGCCGGTGAACATATTTCGGCAATTCCACTGCTCCGCAATCTCAATAGTATCCAATGGTCACGTGATAAATTCCTTGAGTTGAACCGTGAAAAAACCCGCTTTTCGTTTAAAGTAGAAGCAATGGAAGCTTCGTTTTGGTGTGTGATGTTCATTACCCCGGTACTTGCAACAACGATTATATTCTATTTAGGTACTAATCAAATTGCTTACGGCACATTGACCATCGGTACATTGCTCCTGTTTTTTCAATATATCACGGGGATAATTTCGCCGTTGATTGTAATTTCAGAACAAATAAGCGAGGTACAGAAAGCATTTGCATCGTCCGAAAGGATATTTGACCTGCTTGCAACGCAGCCGGAAGTGAAGAATCCAATAATTCCTATTTCCATACCTAAATTTACTGATCAGATTAGATTTGAGAATGTTACATTCGGTTACGGCGATTCCCCTATTCTCAAGAATGTCTCGTTTGATATTAAAAAAGGGACTTCGGTGGCAATAGTCGGGGCAACAGGAGCCGGTAAAACGACGATTACTTCCCTGCTTACCCGCTGGTATGATGTACAGGGCGGCAAAATAACGCTCGACGGAATCAATATTAAAGACTTCAGGCAGCAAGACCTTGCCAAGATATTGAGTTTCGTGATGCAGGACATCTACTTATTTCCCGGTACGATTCGCGATAATCTTCGAGCTATGCGAATAGATATACCCGATTCTCAGGTTGAGTCCGCTATCGGAAATTTGGATATTCAACATATTATTGACCGATTTGAAAATGGTTTGGATACTGTTCTCTCCGAAAACGGGAAAAACCTTTCGTTTGGTGAGCGTCAGCTGCTTTCTTTTGCGCGCGCACTTACGTTTCAGCCGGAGATTCTTATCATTGACGAAGCGACAAGCTCGGTTGACCCTGCCACCGAAACACGTTTGCAAGATTCGCTTCTAACACTATTGCAGGGTCGTACTTCTATTATTATCGCGCACCGGCTTTCGACGATTGTCCACGCAGATAAAATATTAGTAATGGATAAGGGGATGCTTGCCGAGGAGGGTACACACGACGAACTTCTCCTGCACAACGGCATTTACGCCCGATTATATAACCTTCAATCTCAACATAACTATTATGCGTAATCTCTTAATTTGGTTTGGTCGCTTTTGGCGACAGAATATTCCCGACATGGTATTTGTATGCTTCCTGACGGTGCTTGCAATTACGTTCAAAATCGGGTTTCCAGTTATCGTCAAAAACATTATTGATACTTTGCAAGGAAAGTTTGATCTGTCTGAAGTACACAACCTTGTTTGGGTGTATCTCATTGCGGGGATTTTCTTAGAATTTTTCTCGAGGATATTGATGCTTTCTCGTGCCCGTATGAATCTGCGGTATGCAGAACAAATGCGCTCGTTTTATTATAGAATCTTTACACGAAAAGGTTCACGTTTTTTTACGAAATATCGTACAGGTGATTTGCTTACCCGTCTGACCGATGACATTGATGGTTCATTCGACCGCGTTTCGTGGTTCGCGTGCTCTGGTACGATGCGTCCAATCGAGGCGATTTTTATACTGGCGTTTACACTTTCGGTGATGCTCTATTATTCTTGGGAATTGACACTGTGGAGTTTTCTTCCGCTTCCACTGCTGGTGTATATCATGGCAAAAACCAAAGACAAGCTCGTTCGATATACAGACGAAAAGCAGGAAGCCGCCTCCGATTGTAATAATGTTCTCGAAAACTGTTTTTCGGGAATTCGCGTGGTGAAAAGTACCTCAAGCGAGGACGACCAACTCCGTAAGTATCAAACGGTACTCGACAACAGAATCAAAAAAGAGCAACAGTTCCTGAAAATCAATCAGCTTGTGCATCTCTTTTCGATGCTGAATAACCACGCCGGAACAATTATCGTTATCATTGTGGGCAGTTATTTTGTGATTCAGGACAAAATCGAAGTGGGAACATTCTTCCTGTTTATCATTTATTTGGAGCGACTTTTGGAACCGCTCTGGACGCTCAGCTGGTCGTATGCGTCCTCGAAACAAATCATGCGCTACGCCGAACGCCTCAGCCAAACGGAGAATGAACATGAATACGAGACGGTGCTGATGGGAACAAAGTTCCTTTATAATCAGCCGTTTCGTTCGATGAAATTCGAGAATGTAAGTTTTCGTCATGAACCGACCCTAGAGCCGGTCATCAGGAATCTTTCGTTTGATGTGCAGGCGGGTGAAATCCTTGCGATAGTCGGTGAGGTCGGCGCAGGTAAGACGACAATTCTGGAATTGATAGCACAGAATTTACGTCCTGAAAGTGGAAGAATTATGATGAATGATATTGATATTCAACGTATTTCTTCGAGTGATATGGCGGAATTTATCGGGTATGTGCGGCAGGAGTCCATCCTTTTCAGCGAAACGATTCATCAGAACCTTATTTTGGGGGATAAGTTTTCGGAGAGTGATATTGAGGATTCGCTCAGTCATGCGCAGCTTACGAACGAAGTCATCGGTTTTGAGCATGGCTTGCAGTCGAAACTCGGACAGCGGGGTTTGTCGCTTTCAGGCGGGCAGAAGCAGCGTGTTTCGATAAGCAGGACGCTGCTTCGCCGTCCGAAGTTGCTCCTGTTGGATGACTGCACGGCAGCAATGGACGCACAGACCGAGAGTAATTTCTGGCAGTCGTTTAAAACACATTATCCGGATACAGCGTGTATTGTGGTAACGCACCGCGAGCAGACTATGCAGCAGGCGGATCGGGTGTTGTATTTGGAGTGAGTGAGGTAATTTTACAAAATTAAAGGCACAAAGATGTTTTCTTTGTGCCTTTTGTTTGTTGAGGATTAATTGCGTACAAGAAAAGCGTAATTTTTTCGTAAGTTTGCAAAAGTACACCCCCGCTGAGGGTTGTTATCGATTTCTTAACTTATAAAATGCTTTAATTATGAAATTAGCTTATATTTTTTTTATGATAAAGTATTTTTCTAATAATAAATAGATCGTTATGGGTCAACTCATTACACCATCAGATAGAAAAATAAAAGGTCCATGGTTACTTGAAAAAAAAAACCTAGAAGAACTTCACGAATGTTTAGCTCGAATTGAAACTTTACTTGAGGAAGCATTTGAATCCAGTGTGGAAAGAGCTACAGAATTGTTACTTGAAGATTATAGAAGTTCAATAGAGCTAAATATAGAAGAAGCACGATTAAAGATACTAGATAAGTATCAATTCAAAGAATTTAATAAATACGTCATTTTATACCAAAAAGATGGGAAATTAATTAGAGATCATTCTTTGCTATCGTTATTGAAAGATGAGAAAATCGATAATTTTAAACCCATAAGGATTGAAATAAAAATACAAAAAGGGCCTTGTGAATTTTGTTTTGAACTTTACACAGGCGGTTTTGGGGAGCTGGAAATTAGAATAAAGGCAACTGATGACAATATATTTAGTGATATAAAATATGAAATAAATAATTGGATTGACAATCACAAACCCATTACTATTGTACAAAAATGGTCAAGTAGTTGGTTTCCGTTTGTCATAATAATTATCGCTAGTCTAGTAATTGGCTCTTCAAGTTTTTTACTTAAAAGTAAAGAAGTTATATATAAAGAAAGTTTAGTTCAGGAAAGTAAGGAATTACTAAAGGATGGTTATATTTCTCAAGAAGAAGTCAATAAGACACTAAAAATAATATTAGAAGAAGAGAGTGGTTATGTTCCAGATAATTTCAGTCCTAAAATTCAAATTAATCATAACATTGAGAATACTTTGCTTTTGGCAACTATAGGTATTATTATTCTTTCAATAAGGCCTGAATCTGTTATAGGTATTGGAAAAAATAAATGGAAGCCCTATTTCTATAAAAAATGGATTTACATTGTTTTGATATATATTCCATTATCAATAATAATACCCATTATTATAAGAAAATTATCGTAGTTCTAAATATGCAGCATTAAATTTTAAAGTAGTTTCTTGCTATCTTTTCTTGAAAAGTATTAGCAGATTTAAATATCCAAAAATAAAAAAATACATATGGCAATATTTGCAGCAGGGTCAAATTGGGATGGAAATGAAATGAAAGAAGTTTTCTTTAATAGTGAACGCTTTATTGTTGGGTGGGATTATAAAGAAGCTAAGGACTTGTACGATGCTTTTTCAGCATTAAAGGCTGGTGATATAATTTACCTAAAAGCTAGTAAGCCGGGTTCAAGATCAATAAGAGTTAAAGGTATTGGCATTGTTACTAAATCATTAATCCATAGTATTAAAGAGAATGAAAGTATCTCAACAGGTGTGAGTGATCAAAACAGATATTTTATCCATATGAAATGGATTGTTAAAGATGAATTTCCTATCAACATACCCAAAGATGAAGGTAAAACTACCTTTATTAGAGCTGGCACATTTCATGAGGAATATTTGCCTTATGTTCAGAATGAAATTATAGCTAACTTAATAAAATATTTCAACAACTAATTAACTTTAAATTTATGTTAATAATCTCAGAAAATATCGCCGAAAGAGTAAATATTAATGAAGGCTGGTGTAAAACAATTGAAAAACTAATTGGACAACATTTTGACACTACAAATGAATTTGAAAATTCATTATGCATAGGCCAAAAAATACTTTTTGATATCGAAAATCCAATTCTTCCAACAGGTATGGAAATCCCCTCAAATTCATCAATTGTAATTGACCAATTGAATATTATGATGTTTGAAGTACTAGCTATTTCAATAAAGGGAGATATTAAAACAATTAGAGTTGGAATGAGAGCATTTCAAGCTTCTGATCATTAATAATCAAAGGACTCCCCCATGAACCTCGGCGCATTCTCAATAAGTCTTGCAGTAAAAGACCTTGCAACATCAAAAGCATTCTACGAAAACCTCGGCTTTACTGCTTTCGCAGGCAGTATGAAGGTGAATTATCTCATCATGAAAAACGGGAATGCCCTCGTGGGGCTGTTCCAAGGAATGTTCCCAAACAACATCCTGACGTTTAACCCGGGTTGGGACGAAAACGCTCACTTAGTTGCAGGATTTGATGATGTGCGGAAAATACAGAAGGATCTGAAAAGTAAGAAAGTAGCAATAACTACAGAGACGGATGAGAGTAAAACAGGTCCGGGAAGTGTGGTGCTGATGGATCCTGATGGTAATATGATTCTTATTGACCAGCATGTATGATGGGTTTGATTCGTACTTGAATGTATTTAGACCTTGAAGGTTTTCGAAAACCTTCAAGGTCTGTAGTACGTTAAGTAACTATCCTTCCTTCGTTAAGTAACTATCCTTCCTTCTTAGTATACAACGTAGTCAACGTCCTCGCCCAATATCTCGGCACTTCATAATCTTTTTGCAGAAAAGCTACTACATCATTCGACTTCTTCTCTCCTGCCTTAAATCCGTCAAGTATTGTTATCCATTCGGAAATCTTCTTCCCTGTTTTTTCAATTACTTGCTCGTCTGTTACGTCCCAGTATTCTTTTTTCATAGTATGTACGTTTTATTGTTAAACATTATATTTTCCAATGCTTAAAGTATTGCGCCGGATATTGCAACTTTGCGTTTATTGTCTCTTACCTCAAGCTACAATTTAACCGACGCCCACTCTCTGCTACAAATTTACGTCGAACTTCGTTTATGTGCAATTGTCACTTGTCAAATCATTAAGAAATTACCCTTCTTCACTTTAACACTCGCTAACACAAATTAACGCCCTATATTTTCGTCAAGAGTTGTAGATTTGCACTAGATTTTAGAACAAAATGGTTTTCGTTTACTTGTTACACTATTTTCAAAAGGTATGTTATGAAATATTTTCGTCCGGCTGCGATTGCTGCCATAGCTCTAAGCGGGTTATTTCTGACGGGTTCACTATTTGCCCAGTCTTCCGCAAATACCTCTACATCCAAGAACAGAGAAGAATATTTGCAGAATCTCGAACGCAAGGTAATTACACTTACACGTACAGCAGGCAGAAGTGAGGATGTGGCAAAAGAAGTACGTCAACTCCGCACACAATTGAATAACTTTCGTAATACGAGAGTTATACGTGTCACCAACACCAATGAATCCAATAGCGGCTTCCTCGGAATCGTACCCGGCGGTCGTTCTGCTTCCGGTGTTACTATCAGCACAATTGTAGATAATTCCGGTGCAGAAAAAGCTGGGCTTCGTGAAGGTGATGTTATTATCGCTTTGGATGGTAAGAAAGTGCAGTCTCATTCAGACATTACCGGCACTATCTCTGCCAAAAAAGCTAATGAAACTATTGCTGTCACCATCCTTCGTGACGGCTCTGAGCAGGTGATTGATGCTACTCTCGGCTCAAGACAACACACTACAATGACTGTTAATTCTCCTGCTCCGATCAATACTGAGAATTTCAAGAACATTACTATTAATTTGGACGGAGTTTCCAAAGAATGGGAAAATGTAATTTCTCGCGGTTATTATAACGGCATCCAGTGGACTTCCGAAAAGCAAACTGCCAATCCTTGCGAAAAATTACGCGAGATGCGCAGTGCTGCATTGCTCGGTGTGTATGTACACTACAATGCCAAAAACGGTGTAGGTGTTCAAGACATTATCACCAATACCGGTGCTCAATATTCAGGACTTCAAGCAGGTGATGTCATTACTTCGGTAGCAGGAACAGAAGTTCGCAGCTATAATGAGCTTCGTCGTGCTGTGGTATCTCACAAGCCCGGTGAAACAGTAGTTGTTACATTCTTGCGCGACGGGCAAGTGCAAAGAGTGAATTCCACACTAAGCAGCATTGCCGATACACGTCAAGAAGTTGTGGCTTCGCTCGAAGCTAAATGTAACAATGTAGTAGTGACCGATGGCAGTAAAAATGCACCCGGTACTGCACTGCCCGGTATTCAATCAGGTGATGCTCCGGCTGAAAGCCCGCTATTCAGTGTCTCTCCAAACCCAACAAACGGTATCACTACCTTGCATTTCTTTGGAGATGCACAACAGTCAGCGTCAGTTTCTGTAATGGATTTGAAAGGTTCAGTAGTTCTCACTCAAGAACTGACTGCCGGCACAACAGATACCCAACTTGATTTGACAACATTTCCAAAAGGAATGTATATCATCAATGTAAACCAGGGCGAACATAAGTTCTCCGAAAAAATCGTTGTGAACTAAAACGCAGTTTACTGCTCTACTCTTATTAAAGAACGCCCGTGAGGAAATATCTCACGGGCGTTCTATGTTTTGCAGTATCTGAACTGAAAATTGTATTTTTGCGGGTGTATAATTCATTACAGTAAGTGCTGAGACAAAATAATCGTCGCAATTAAGTGCTGAGACAAAAATAATTGTTGCGGTAAATATCCATAATTTGGCAAGTAATTGAACAACAACGGGCTCTGTGTGACTTGAGCTCGTTTGTCATGCTGAGTTCCTGATAGTCGCCGAGCCGCCTACAAAATAATACAATGAAATAAAAAATAAGACAGTTGCCTTCTGTCATTCTGAAGGCGGCTTCGACTGAAGAATCTCCGTAAGAATGTGAAAATCTGCGGGACGGATGTGCATACGGAGATTCTTCGTTGCACTCAGAATGACGGGCAATGTAA